>CANHFG010000028.1 GCA_947459875.1 Ignavibacteria bacterium | reverse complement strand
GCACGCCGTTCCATTGGACAACGGTCTGATTGTTCACGCTTTCGAACGTGTTCATGCGGCTCGTCAGACTGTAGTTCAGGTTGTTCCGCAGAAGGTTGCGGTCCTGAATCCCATACGTGAAGTTGTGCCGCAGCTGGATCTTGTTGTTCTCATCCACGTTCCAGTCCAGACGCGCAATCACGCTGGCGGAGTTGTTCCGGATGTTGGTTGTGCCATATGTGCCGGGGTCGTATCCATACTGGTTGCGGGAGATGTCGATGATCCGGTCGAGCACATCGGCATCCACGGCAAAGTTGTTCAGCTCGGTAGGGTCATTCAACCCCACCACCAGCGGTGTGGAACGCAGACGACCCTCGGCGGTGACGTGGAACAGAAGCTTGTCCTTGATGATCGGTCCGCCAACACGTCCGCCAAACTGCACGTCGTAAAACTTATCGAATGGCTTCTGAGCTGCGTCAGGGCTCAGGCCGACAAGGTCCTGGTTACGTCCAAAGAGAAACACCGATCCCTTGACGGTGTTTGTGCCGCCGCGGGTAATGGCATTGACCAGACCGCCGGTGAACCCGCTCTGACGGATATCATACGGCGAGACATTCACTCGGATGCGTTCGATGGCATCCAGCGACACAAAGTTCGAGTTGGCCTGCGAGCCAGCTGTGCCGGCGGCACCAAGCGCAAACACATCGTTGGCAACGGCTCCATCGATCTGAAAGTTGTTGAAGCGCGAGTTCACGCCCATGATGCTCACGCCCTGCAGTCCGTCGCTGCCGGCCGTCTGCGTCTGATTGGTGTACGGATTCATCCGCGCCAGGTCGCTGATGCTGCGGTTGATCGATGGAGAGGCGGTGATGGTTGCCTCGCTGATGACCGATCCCGAGCCATTGCGCGAGGCATCGAAGATCGCATCGCGCTCGGCGGTGACAACCACTTCCGACGCCGTTGAGGTTGACTGATTCAGCTGTATGTTCAGGGTCGTGGCATCGCCAACGTCCACGTTGACGCCGCGGACCGTGTCGCCGCGAAACCCCACATACGTGACGCTGATGTCGTAAGTGCCCGGACGAAGGCCGCGGATAAGGTACTGACCTTTACTCTTGGTGATAGCCCCGTACACGGCACCGGTCGAGGTTGATACCGCCCGAACGGTTGCGCCTGAAAGGGGCTGAGCAGCGGCTTCCATCTTGCCGGTGACCACGCCAGTGACCGATCCCGTCGTTACGCCCTGACCATGCGCGAGCAGAGACGTCAGCACAAGGACGATCGCAACGAAAAGCAAGGGGCGCAGCAGCATGGGCATGACTCGGCAGGGAGTGTCTGGGGCGCCCAATTTACGGCATTTGAACGGTGCACGGCGTCAAGGGGGCGTATCTTTGCGCAATGACTACCTTCGAATCATGCGTGCGTCAGGCCGCACAATCCCTAAAGGTGGACCTCGGAGGTGGAGTCGAGCCCCTTGCCGCCCTTGATTACCGAACTGAACAGCGTGTTAAGACGGCTGCCTGGAAGACATTTGTCTCGGAGCTCCGCATTGGCAATGCCCGGGTAGATGCGCTTGCGGAGGCACCCCGGCCGCGTGGATACAGGACGACCTCGCGGCGAAGACTTGGCGTATGGGACGGCAAGGTCCTTCTGACGCATGGCGATGGCACGCCATCACGGGAGCCCAGCACGCTTGAGCCGGAACGGCACGGGCAGATCTATACGCGGCTTGAGGCATTGTTTGCCAAGCAGCACATCAGCGTCGTTGAGGCGGTGAGCCACGTGATCCTGCGCGGAACCTATGATGAGCACGTGCTGATCGTCAACGTCCGCGAGCTTGACGCGCGCATTGTCCGCACGGTGCGCAAGGTCTGTGACACGCTCTGCGAGGAGTTTCCCGCCATTGAGCACGTTTGGATATACCACGATCCGAAGGGATCGCGATACTACCTCGACATTGAACGTCCCGCCACCGGCGTCGGATCAAAGAAACTTCGAGGCGCTGCGGCGTGGAAGCAAGACGTCGGTGCAATGACCTATCAGGTGGGCGTGTTTTCCTTCTCGCAGATCAACCTGGCCATGTTGCCCAATCTGGTCCGCACGGTGGCCGATCATGCTCAGGCGCAGCCGGAGGATGTTCTATTCGATCTCTACAGCGGTTACGGCCTGTTCGGAGCTGCAATGGGCGGCAGCGTCCGGCACGTGGTCACGTGCGATGCCGACGCCTCAACAGTGGACAATGCGCGCTATAACGTTCGTCGCAGTGGAGGGCACGTCAGCGCCGTGCAGCAGATCTTCACAGAACCGCAGGATGTGGGACGTCTTGGGCGCAAGCTCGACAAATCCGTACCACGACAGCTGGTGGACGCGCCGCGACTGATGGTGCTCGACCCGCCGCGTTCTGCCACGCCCCCTGGCATGATCCGCGAACTTGCCCGCATGCTCGAGCCACGCCGCGTGGTGGAGATCTTCTGCGGTCCGGAGGAGATCCCACGCAGTTTGCGCGAGTGGCGTGCTGCCGGCTATGAGCCGGAGCGCATCACTCCGCTTGATCTCTTCCCCGGCACGATGGGGCTGGAGGTTGTGGTGACGCTGATGCCGGCAAACGAGGACGAAGTCAGGCGTGACGTTCCTGCGCCCAGGAGAACACCTCGAGGTAGTGGCGGGCCGCGACGCCGATAGAGTTATCCTGCAGCATGGCATTGGTACGAACCTGCGTCCAGTGCGGCTCGTCGTTGTAAAGGCCCAGAGCATGGTCGAGCGCAAAGGCCACGGCCGACTCGTCGTAGTCATGGAACCGTACGCCGGTGCCCTGCATGGTGGAGCGCTCGTAGTGCGTCACCGTATCGGCAAGTCCACCGATCGATCTGACGACGGGAATCGTTCCGTAGGCCATGGCATACATCTGCGTCAGACCGCATGGCTCAAACTGTGATGGCATGAGATACAGGTCTGCTCCGGCCTGAATGCGATGGCTAAGGGGCTCGTTATAGCCTTTGACAAATCGCACAAATGCCGGGAAGCGGTCCTCGGCTCGCAGGAAGAAGTCTTCATACTCGCGCATGCCGCTGCCAAGGACGATCAGCTGCGCACGGCGCTGCTCGAGCACGTCCCAAATGGCCCGCATCATAATGGGGATGCCTTTCTGCTCGGTCAGGCGGCTTACCATACCGATCACCGGCAGGTCTAAGCCATCTGCGCCCGAGGGCAGTCCGGCCTCGCGCAGCAGGGCACGTTTGTTGACGGATTTCTTTGCCAGCGTGTGCACGTCGAACGGCACCGCCGTGTGGACGTCGCACGTCGGATTCCATACTGCCGTGTCGATACCATTGAGAACCCCGACCAGGTCGGCCGCGCGTTTCTGCAACGCCCCCTGCAGTCCCATCCCCTCATTCGTCCAGCGGATCTCCTGACTGTAGGTGGGGCTGACGGTGGTGACCTTGTCGGCAAACATGATGCCGGCCTTCATGGCATTGAACGACCCATGATGTTCATACCAGCTTTGAGGGTAGAACTCCGACGGGGGAAAACCGCCGAACTCCATCGCCCGCACAGGATCATACATGCCCTGGAAGGCCATGTTGTGGATCGTGAACACACCGGCCGTATGGGCAAAGAACGGGTCGTGCCGGTACTGCGTGGCCAGCATCGGCATGCACGGGGCGGTATGGTAGTCGTGCGCGTGGATCACGTCGGGTCGGAATCCAAGGGCCTTGGCTGTTTCGATGGCTGCCCGACAGAAAAAGAGATAGCGGCGATCGTTGTCCTCGAATCCTTCGTGATAGCCGTAAATACCTTTTCTATCAAAGTATTCCGACGATCTTAAGAAGTAAACGGGGACCGATGTGTCCGGCAGAAAGCCTTTCCAGACCTCTGCGTACTCGGTCCAGTATCCTACGGGGACGCTCACGACATGGTCAGTCTTGACGATGCCGTAGTGATCAACGTCGATCGTACCGTAGAGCGGTAGCATGACGGCCACGTCATGACCGTCCTCAGACCACGCCCTGGGCAGGGCACCGGTCATGTCGGCCAACCCTCCAACCTTGGCGAAAGGGGCGACTTCAGCTGCGACGACGAGTATGTTCATGTGAGGCGGAATGATGCCGTAACGGGTGCGCAAATATAGGTCGTCATCCCGGCCAGCGCTCCTGCGGCTTGCGCGGCCTTTGTCGCATTATCGAACAGCCCATACACGCTTGAGCCACTGCCGCTCATGGAAGCAAAGGCAGCGCCGGCATCCGACAAGCGCTGCTTGATGTCGGCCAGAATCGGGTGCTGTGGAAAAACCGAACGTTCAAAGTCATTCTCAAATAAAGCAGCGTTAATGCTTTTATTTTCAACGGCATGGATGAGTTTTCCACGCAAACCGGGAGACGGATGTGCACACGTTATCCCCAGTGTGGAATATGCCAGAGCCGTGTTCACGTGGATACCCGGGCATACAACCAGAACGGTCCACGGCAGAGCTACGTCGATCGGTGAGACAAGTTCGCCCCTTCCGCAGACCAGTGCCACTCCGGCATGGAGGAAGAACGGAACGTCCGAACCACATGCCGCGGCCAGGGGCTCGAGAAGTTGACGTGTTTGCTCCGATATCGGACGGCCATTCAGGTGTGCCATGGCCAGCAACGTAGCGGCCGCATCGCCGGAGCCCCCTCCCAGACCGGCACCGGTCGGGATGCGCTTGTTGACGGTTATCTTTGCGCCGCATCGGTCATCCGGGAAGTTCTCTACGTACAGGCGAGCGGCCCGGAAAACGATGTTCTGTTCGGGTTCCTGGGTAACCGAAGGGTAACATTCGACGGTCAAATCATCGCTGGCCGTCACCGTGATGGTATCGCCCAGGTCGATGGCAACAAAGATCGACTCGATGTCATGGAAGCCATCGGGGCGTCGGCCAAGCACCCGCAGACCGAGGTTGATCTTACTGTTGGTGGTAACTGTAAACGAAGGAACGTGCATGTCGGGACAAATATCGTACACAAGTGAGCTAGCCCGGAAGGGTATTCACTTGTCGTCGCTGTGGATCCCGGCCATGTACCTGCACGTTCAGCACGGTACGGCCATCGGAATTCTTCTTGCGCTCACAGTTGCATCGCTGGTTGTGGACCTCCTTATGCACGTGCATGAACCGACGCGGACCTTCATGATGAGGTACTTCGGAGGCATGCTTCGGCCGCACGAGACCACATCCGAACGCATCCATCTTACCGGCGCATCGTGGGTACTGATCGCCGCCCTGCTCACCTTCGCGGTGTTCCCGAAGATCATCAGCGTTACGGCCTTCACGGTCCTGAACGTCAGCGACAGTTTTGCAGCCCTGATCGGACGTCGCTTCGGCAAACGACAGTTTTTTGACAAGTCCCTCGCCGGCTCTGTGGCATTCATGGTCTCGGCCTCGGCGATCGTGGTATTCTACGGGTGGCTCTTTGGTGCGCCGCAGACGTACTACGTTGGGGGCGTTGCAGCCAGCATCGTCACGGCGATCGTCGAGGCCAGCTCCACCCGGCTGAAGGTCGACGATAATCTTTCCATCCCGTTTAGTTTTGGTCTCACCATGATGGCCCTTCATCTGGTCATCCAGACGTTCGGGTATCGTTCTTTTTTGAATTGAGTACCAATGAGCAAAAGCACCAAGATCTTCATTGCCGCTTTGCTGACCTGTTCGGTCGGCCTGGCCGTTGCCTATGTCGTCTACCGGTACTCGTATGCCGTGAGTTTTTACGAAGTCACCGATATGATCCGTGAGCAGCGAGGGGGCGAGCAGACGTCTGTGTACTTCATCCGAGTGGCCGAGTATGACTCACTGAGCGTGCGTGGGGTGGCCGAAGATGTGACGCGTAAGACGCTGGACTCCAACGTCCTTGATCAGACAGCAACCCGCAGGTTTCTCTACCACGTCTATGCGACGAGCGATACGTCGGAGCTGACGCAGGACATGCTCGACGAGCTGGCGTATACCAATCCCGGCATCGAAGATCCGGCCTCAAAGCTTCGAGTGGTGCGCAACGGCTGGATGATCCAGTACATGTTCGCTGCAAACCGTCTTCAGCCCCGTGAGTTCAGCATGAAGCGGACGTATTTCTTCATCCCCAAGACGGGGATCAAGGCCCGAGACATTCAGTAGGGAAGAACCTCGGAAGGTTCAGCGCCACTGCGCGTCCTTCCACTGGGCAAACAGGTGCTTGACGCTATTGCGTTGGTACTTTCCGGTAGACGTCACAGGCAGCGCCTCAGTAAAGATCACCACCTTCGGGCGTTTTGACGCGGGCAGGTGTTCGGCGCAGAAGTTCAGTATCTGCTCCTGACTTACCGATTCGTCCGTCCGGATAACAAGAGCACCGACCTCTTCGCCGTACATGTTGTTTTCGAAGCCCACACAGATACCGGCCTTCACACCTGGTGCACGGTTGATGACCTCGTCGATCTCCAGCGGCGCAAGGTTAACGCCCCCTCGAATGATCAGCTCCTTGAGCCGTCCGGTGATGAAGTAGAAGTACCGTCCCAGCTGATCTGCGATACGGAAGCCCTCGTCTCCAGATCGGAACCAGCCGAACGCAAACGCCTCGGCATTGGCCCTTTCGTTCTTGTCATAGCCTCGCATCACATTGCGTCCACGGATGACGATCTCACCACGTTCTCCATCGGCAACGTCCCGTCCTGTGGCATCGTGAATTGCCATTTCGTTGCACGGAATGGCCACGCCGATCGACGGGAATCCATAGTCCTGCATCCAGTGTCGGTGCTCTTCGTCGGAGAGGTCAACGGGCAGAAAACACGAGTAGCAGGTGGTTTCCGACAGGCCGTAACCGTGCAGAACCCGAATCTCGTAGGCCGATTCAAAACGGTCGGCAAGTTCACACGTCAGCGGGCCGGCACCGCAGATGATGTGCCGCAATCCGGCCTGTCTGGCGTCGGTAGCATCGGCGTTGGCTTCGAGTAGAAATGCCAGCAGCGTGGGCACAACGCTGACGATGCTGACCTGCTCCTGGGCGATCGTCGAGAAGAACGTTCGCGGGGAGAACTTCCGTTGGAGTACCACCGAGGAACCGGCAATGAACGGGGTGACGTGCGTAACAATCGTACCGTTGACGTGGTGAACCGGCAGAACGCACATCATTCGTGTATCGGGCGTGATGCCATGCCAGTGGGTGATATCCCGCCCGTCGGCAAACAGATTCCGCTGCACCAGCACCACACCTTTCGGATTCCCGGTCGTGCCACTGGTATACACCAGCA
This sequence comes from Ignavibacteria bacterium, assembly GCA_947459875.1. GTDB lineage: Bacteria > Bacteroidota > Ignavibacteria > Kapaibacteriales > Kapaibacteriaceae > UBA10438. The sequence goes on along the minus strand of CANHFG010000028.1, from coordinate 16,704 downwards.
GGCACTCCTGCTCGAGCATGTCATCGTCGGCCCCCGGGTAGTCAAGGGGCTCGCAGGCCCGCACGGCGGCGTAAAACTGCGGATCGGCACTGTCGGAGTCCATTTCGATCACCGGCAGGGAAGCCCCCTGCAGAGCCATCCCAATGCGCTCGGCGTAACAACTGCGACAGAGTACCAGTGAGGCATCGCAGTTTGCAAGGATGTAGGCCAGGCGCTGGTCATCCTCGGTCATGTTCAGCGGTACGGCGCACGCGCCCAGCATCCAGCAGGCAAAGTAGCCGAGGATCGTGTCCGGGTGGTTGTGGGAGGCGATCACCACGCGCGTTCCGCGGCCGGCGCCGTGCTGCTGAAGCAGCCGTGCAAGACGTCTTGACACATCGATGAAGACGCTGTAGGACCAGTTCATGCGCGAACCATCCTCGGCGTAATAGATCAGCCATGGTTTTTCGCCATAGGTCTGATCGTTGTGCCGCATTAGCTCGGCCCAGTTCATTTGGGGACGCAACGTGTCCGCGCTCATCGTTTGCTCATTGTTGTTATCGATCAGTCCGCCAGGGGTCACGGCGTAGATTTGCCATCGGTCCACGGTGACCACGAAGCTTGTTTTCACGCGAAAGTACCGACTTGCCATGATGTCACGATTGATCGATCTGCGCAGTGATACCCTCACGGTTCCTGATGAAGGCATGCGCCGCGCCATGGCCGCGGCACCGGTGGGCGATGACGTGTACTCGGAGGACCCCACGGTGAACGCCCTGCAGGAGCGCGTGGCCGCGATGTTCGGCAAGCAGGCTGCGCTGTTCGTGCCAAGCGGCACGCAGGGTAATCAGATCTGTCTGGCGCTGCATGCCACCACGGGCGACGAGGTGATTGCCGAGTCGGGTGCGCACATCTTTCACTACGAGAACGCCGCTACAAGCGTTGTGGCACGCGCCCAGATCCACGGCGTTGCGTCCGAGGCTGGCGAGATGCCCCTTGATCTCGTCCGGTCGGCCATCCGTCCAACGGCCTACTACTACCCCCGGACGGCAGTCATTGCCGTGGAGAATTCTCACAACCGACACGGCGGAATGGTGCTCTCGACGTCATATCTGCGTGAGCTTCATGCGCTGGCCGCAGAGCATGGCCTTCCGATCCACTGTGACGGGGCCCGCATCTGGAACGCCTTGATCTCGACCGGCGAGAGCCCGCTGACCTATGGCGAGATATTCACAACCATGAGTGTCTGCCTGAGCAAGGGGCTGGGTGCGCCGGTGGGTTCGCTGATCCTCGGCACGCGGGAGCTGATCGAACGCGCACGTCGGTGGCGCAAGATGCTCGGTGGAGGCATGCGTCAGGTGGGCGTTCTGGCTGCTGCCGGACACTATGCGCTGGACCATATTCTGCCGATCGTGCCCCTGGACCATCGTCGGGCCCGAGATTTTGCCGAGCGCATCGCCGCAAGCGAACGCGTCAGCGTCGACCCGGCACGGGTGCAAACCAACGTCGTGGTCTTCAGCGTGTCCGGCATGGACGACGCTTCCTTCATCGATGCCTGTGCCAAGCGCGGACTTCGCATTGCGCCCATCAGTGCCGGGCGCATCCGGGCGGTGTTCTACCACCAGATATCGGATGACGATGCAGCCACGGCCGCCGAGATCGTTCTCGACGTGCTGGCCTGAGGTTGCCTATCTTTGCAGCGATCTTTTTCGTTCGAAATCAGCGGCTCGCACCATGCGCACATCAGACAAAGACGAAGCAACCATCGATCACGGTCCGGTCTTCATCGAGGGTCACGGCACATACTCGCATAGGCTCCACAGCCGTGTCCGCTCGTACGACGTCGACCGTCAGAGCATTGTTCATAACGCCGTGTATCTCTACTGGCTCGAGGCGGCACGCATTGAGTACTTCCGCGACATCGGCGTGCCGATCGATCGGGATTCGTTTGTGACCAAGCACCGATTTGTTGTGCTCAAGACCTCGATCGAATACCGCTATGCGGCGCAGTTCGATGACCCATACACGGTCTACACCCGCGTGCCGTTTGTGAAGAACTCATCGTTCGGGTTCGAACACGTGATCCGTCATGAAAACGGTACCATCCTGGCCGTTGCCAGCAGCGTACTCGTGCACCTGAATCCGGCCACACAGCGTCCGGAACGCATCCCGGATTCATACCGCACGCTGATCCGTTCGTTCGAGGGCGACTCGGTCATCTTTTCTGACTGACGCCGGCAGACCCTCAACCCTCAGAGCACAGCATGGCAAGTCCAGCACGCCGGGCAGCACAACTTGTGATGATCCGTGCCGACGCGCGGCAGTGGTCCGATGCGGACTACCGACGGAACATTGAACGCCTCATCGACAGGGGCGTAGGGGGCGTCGGAGTCTTCATCGGCGCTCTGGAAGAAACCGCCGACATGATCGAGCAGCTACAACGCCGCGGTGGACGTCGACTTCTGATCGCCGCCGATTACGAGCATGGTCTGCCGATGAGACTTGATGGCGGAATCGCCTTTCCGCGTGCGATGGCTCTCGGACGATGCTCTGTGGAGACAACCGAGCAGGTTGCCAGCTGCATCGCCGAAGAGGCCCGGGCCATCGGCGTGCACTGGAACTGGGCACCGGTGGCAGACATCAACTCCAACCCCGACAATCCGATCGTCAATACCCGCAGCTTCGGAGAGACGCCCGAGATCGTCTCCCTGCATGCCGCCGCCTACGTACGTGGCACGCAGGCACAGGGCCTGATGGCGTGCGCTAAGCACGTACCCGGACACGGCGATACCCACGTGGATTCGCATCGGGATCTGCCAACCATCGAGCTTGAGCCGCAGGTTGCCGAAGCGCGTGAGTTCGCCCCCTTCCGCCGCTGCGCAGAAGAGGGCGTGCGCAGCATGATGATCGGACACATCGTGGTGCCGTTCCTGGATGCCACCCATCCTGCGTCGCTCTCCAGCAGTGTGGTAACCGGTCTGGTGCGCGGTGCATGGGGCTATGACGGACTTGTTACGACCGACGCGCTCGACATGGGAGCCATCACGTCGCGCTACTCCAGCGCTCAGGCCGCTGTCATGGCGGTCAAGGCCGGCTGCGACGTCGTCCTGATGCCGGAAAACGCCGACGAGGCGATCGATGCACTGATCGAAGCCATCGAGTCAGGCGATATCACCGATGAGCGTCTTCTTCAGAGTGAAGCACGCTGGCAGAGCGCACGTTCGTTTGTGGGACTCCGCAGTTCGGGCGGTGCTGCGGCAAAGCCGACAGCAATAACGCCTGTTGACCAGAACGCCCATGCTCTTATCGCTCTGCGTGCAGCCGACGAGGCGATCCGCATCGTCGGTGCGACGGATCTGCTTCCCATTACCACCGCCCGCCATGTGGCCGCGTTTGCGATCGTCGACGACCACAGCGTCGAGGCCGCAACGACATGGTTCCAGTCGATCGCTCAGGGGGCCGAAGTAAATATCGATTTCGGCTATGTGGATCTTTCGATCACGCCGGATGAGTGCGCGAGCCTTGTCGAGGGTATCGCCGAGGCGGATCTAGTGATCTTCGGGATCTTCGGTAAGGCCGTTGCCTTCCGCGGTCAGCTCGGTCAGGTCGGACGTCTGCCCGATATCGTCCGAACCCTTTCCGCGGGCAGGCCCGGTGTGGTTGTCGCCTGCGGAAGCCCCTACGGAATCGGCCCTGAGATCGCCGATGCGGTGATGTACACGTTTTCGGACACGCTGCCGTCGATCGCTGCGAGCGTTCTTCGTCTGATCGGAAGATCGGTTCCGCAGAATTAACGTAGCTTTGTCCAAAATCGTCCGCTGACCAAGGGTGTCCTGCTCTGCAGGCCCCATTAAATCGAGAAATCGAAGGTCGACGGAATTACGACCCGCATCGACAAAAACCGGCATGACAACTCTTCTCATTACCGGCGGAGCCGGTTTCATCGGCAGTAACCTCGTTGGCATGCTTGCGGCGGCGGGTCAGCATCGGCTTGTGATCCTCGACGCGCTGACCTATGCCGGCAATCTCCAGAATCTTGCGGGCCTGATAGACTCCGAACATGTTGTGTTTGTTCATGGGTCGATCACCGACGCAGATCTGCTCGGTAAGGTGTTTGCAGAACATTCAATCGACGCCGTCCTGCATCTGGCCGCAGAGTCGCACGTGGATCGTTCGATTGCCTCGGCAGCGCCTTTTGTGGAAACAAACGTGACCGGCACACTGCGGCTTCTGGAGGCGGCCCGTGCTGCCTCGGTCCGGCGCTTTGTGCATGTCTCCACCGACGAGGTGTATGGCACTCTCGGACCCGACGATGCGCCGTTTACCGAACAGACCCCTTTGCAGCCTAATTCACCGTACTCGGCCTCGAAGGCCGCGAGCGACCTTCTGGTGCGTGCTTTCGTGCACACGTACGGGATGGACTGCGTCACGACCCGTTGCTCGAACAACTACGGTCCATACCAGTTCCCCGAAAAGCTCATCCCGCTTATGACGTTGAACGCTCTTGAGGGCAAATCGCTACCGGTGTATGGAGACGGACGACAGGTTCGGGACTGGCTGCACGTCGAGGATCACTGCCGCGGAATCATGCTCGCGCTTGAACACGGGCGCAGCGGTGAGGTGTACAACTTTGGCGGCTATGGCGAGCGCTTCAACATCGACATCGTTCAGCGCATCATCGAATTGACTGGTGCCGACGCCTCGCTGATCACACATGTGACGGACCGGCCCGGACACGACCGGCGTTATGCGATCGATCCGCGCAAGGCAAGTACGGAGCTCGGCTGGCAGCCGGTTCACTCCGTGGAGCAGGGACTGGCTGAAACCATCGCGTGGTATCGAAGCAATGCTACCTGGTGCGAAAACGTGCGCTCGGGGGCCTACCTGGATTATTACGCAAAGCATTACGGAACATCACTCTAATCAAAGGTTCATCAATGGCACTGCGCCGTGTGGGACGTCCAAGAACGACGGGTAGTCGTTCCGAACAGCAACTGATGTCGAAGATTCTTGACGGGTCGGTCACCGTCGGCGTTGTCGGTCTCGGCTACGTTGGTCTGCCCCTTGCCCTTGAGTTTGCCAAAGAGGGCATTCGTACCATCGGCATCGATGTCAGCGCCGAAAAGGTCAAAAGCCTGTCGGCCGGCAGGAACTATATCCAGGACCTTAACGACGACGAGATCCGCTACGTGGTGAAGGAGAAAAAGACCCTGACAGCCACGCTCGACTTCGGTGCATGCGCAGCCTGCGACGTGATCTACGTCTGCGTGCCCACGCCATTTACGCCGAACAAGGACCCGGACATCTCCCATATCGTGCATGCCACCGAGGGTGTTGCCGCACATCTTCGCAAGGGGCAGCTGGTGATCCTCAAGAGCACCACGTTCCCGGGTACGACCGAGAAATACGTCAAGCCGATCCTCGACCGTGTTGGGCTGGCCTGCGGGAAGGACTACTTCCTTGCGTTCTCACCGGAGCGGATCGATCCCGGAAATCAGGTCTGGACAACCAAGAACACTCCTGTTGTTGTCGGCGGTGTCAGCGCTGCCTGCACAGACCTTGCTATCGCGATCAACCGTCGCATTATTGCCGAGGTCGTACCTGTCAGCACGCCGGCCGTTGCCGAAATGGAGAAGCTGCTCGAGAATATCTTCCGCAGCGTCAACATCGCGCTGGTCAACGAGCTCGCTCAGCTGTGTGATCGCATCGGCGTGAATATCTGGGAGGTTGTCGAGGCCGCCAAAACCAAGCCCTTCGGGTTCATGCCGTTCTATCCCGGACCCGGCATTGGCGGGCACTGCATATTGATCGACCCGTACTACCTGTCGTGGGCTGCGCGGGAAGTGGACTTCGTCACCAACTTTATTACGCTGGCGGCAGAGGTCAATGAGTCCATGCCGTTTTACGTGCGTTCGATGATCGAGCGCGAGATCGCCCGGCAGCCCGTGACGCTGAAAAGCGCCAAGGTACTTCTGCTCGGCATGGCCTTCAAGAAGGACGTTGACGACCTGCGGCACTCGCCTGCCCTGAAGGTGGCGGAGCTGCTTGTTGAGGATGGCATCGAGAACATCTCGTACTTCGATCCATACATCCCCAGTGTGCGTGTGCATGACCGCACGCTGACGTCGCGTAAGAACCTTACGCCGGCCTTCGTTAAGCGTCATGACGTGGTGGTGATCACCACCGATCACTCGACGTTCGATGTCGACATGATCTGCCAGAATGCCAAGGTGGTCATCGACACCCGAAATGCCACGAAGAACGTCAAGGGTCCGCATCGAAACATCGTCCTGCTGGGAGACGGCAAGTGAAGCGCGTTCTGAGCGTGGTCGGCGCTCGACCCAACTTCATGAAGGTAGCGCCGATCCATCGGGCATTTGCAGCCCGTCCCGACGTCTGGGATCACAGCATCGTCCACACCGGTCAGCATTACGATGCCAAGATGTCCGATGCCTTCTTTCAGGATCTGGACATGCCGCATCCGGCATGGTTTCTCGGTGCAGGGGGCGGAAGCCACGCCGAGCAGTCCGCCAAGGTCATGGTCGGTTTCGAAAAGGTCTGTCAGGAAGCACAGCCCGATTATGTCATTGTTGTGGGTGACGTCAACAGCACGATCGCCTGCGCCCTGGTGAGCGTCAAGTTGGGCATCCGCACGGCGCATGTCGAGGCAGGTCTGCGCTCTTTCGACAGGTCCATGCCAGAGGAGATCAACCGACTGGCCACTGATGCCATTGTCGATGATCTGTTCGTGACCGAGCAGAGCGGCCTGGATCATCTTCTCCGCGAAGGGGTCGACGCATCGCGCGTGCACTTTGTCGGCAATACCATGATCGACTCTCTGCATTATGCTCGCCCAAAGGCCATGCAGAGCCCCGTTCACGAGCGTATCGGTGTCGAGCCGGGATCATATTGCCTGGTGACCATGCACCGGCCGAGCAACGTCGATGATCCCGAGCAGCTCGGCATGCTCATGAGCGTGCTGGGTCAGGTTGGGACCGTCATGCCCGTGGTCTTTCCTGTTCATCCGCGCACCCGCAAGAACATTGAGCTAAGGGGGCTAAGCGTGCCTGAAGGTGTCCACGTGATCGATCCTGCCGGGTATGTGGACTTTCTGGCCCTGATGATGCAGGCCCGCCTTGTGCTGACCGATTCCGGCGGCATCCAGGAAGAGACCACAGCTTTGGGCGTTGCGTGCATAACTGCTCGCACCACCACCGAGCGTCCATCGACCACCACCATCGGCACTAACGTCCTTGTGAGTCCCACGCGCGACGGCATTATGACGGCCGTCGGACGATTTCTCGCCGGAGAGCATCCGGCCGGGGCAGTTCCGCCGCTCTGGGATGGTCATGCCGCCGAGCGGATCGTCGAGCGAATCGGCTCGATTCTCGGGGCATTCTAGGGCACACTATTCGTAACTTTGCCGCGTCCGCAAAGGCTTTTCCACACACTTTGGATCCGGATGTTCGTCTCTCGACGTGTCCACGGGCTGCTGCTCGTCGGAATCCTCATGGGAGTGTTCTCCCGGGGCATGGCACAGAGTTCATCGTCCTCACTCGACATGGAGCGCTTCTCAACCTCCGGTCGGGCTACCGCTGCGCAGTCTGCCATGCTAACGGCAGACCAGCTGCCGACGGATGATGTTGTCGACCCCACGCAATACACACTGGGTCCGGGCGATGTTCTGGCCTACCAGACCACGGGGATCGACCTTGCCGAGAAGCTGCTCGTTGTCACCCCCGAGAACATGGTGATGATCGAACGCATGGGGGCGATCTCCGTTGCCGACATGACGCTGGCCGCGTTCCGGCAGAAGCTCCAGAACCTGTTCCGCGAACGCTCGGCAAACCTTGAAGTCACCGTTACACTGCGCCGTGCACGTCTGATCTATGTCTCGCTCAGCGGCTCTGTGCCATATCCGGGTACGTACACCGTACCGGCTTCGATGCGCGTGTCGACGTTTCTGAACGTAACGCGCCATCCGTGGACGCTGACGCGCGACGCCTCGTCGGGCGACATGGCCCGCAACATGGGCAGTGGCGGCCTTGCTGCAAAGTCGGCCGAGGTAACTCGCAGCGGAGTGCAGGAGTACGGTCCGTATGCCTGGCGCAACATCATCATCCGTCACCGCCGCGGATCTTCCGTGGCCGACCTGGCGCGTGCGCGCTCTGCCCAGGGCGGTAATGACCCGCACCTGCGTGAGGGTGATGAGGTGATCGTTCCTATCGAAGATCTGTCGAGCCCCCTGATCAGTATTTCCGGTGCCGTTGCGCAGTCGACGACGCTTGCCTACAAGTCCGGTGACCGGCTCTCGGTGCTGCTTGCCGCCTGCGGCGGGCTAACACCCGATGCCGATCCGACGAAGGTTGTGGTGGTCAACCCCGACGGTTCTTCGGTGCGCACGATCGAAGTCGGTGCTGACCTGATGCCGAAGGGCGAAGACGTTGAACTGCAGCCCGGCGCAACCGTCATCGTAGAGCGTAAGGGGCTTGCCGGAGATCGTCCTCAGCAGGGAGTGGTGCAGATCTACGGTGAGGTCACTCGGCCGGGTGCCGTGGTGATCGTTCCCGGAAGCACACGCCTGTCGGCTGCGATCGAAAAGTCCGGCGGTGTGACCGCCCGCGCAGCTCTTGGCCTGTCCTACGTGGTGCGCTCCGAAAAGCTCCTACCGACGCTTGCACAGATGCGTGATGAAGCGAACCGGTCGTTCCAGTATTCGGACCTCAAGCTCGAAGACACCACGCGCTACAACTACGACCAGAAATACAAGATGCCGTACGTCTCATGCGACGTTGGCCTGGCGCTGAAGAATCCCAACAGTGTTGATGATCCGCCTCTGATGTCGGGTGATGTGATCGTTGTAGCCACCAACCCCGAGCGTGTCTTCGTGTACGGGCAGGTCAACCGTCCGGGCTACGTCCCGTTTGTTGCCAATCGCAGCATCGAGTGGTACATCGCTCGCGCAGGGGGCTATGCCACCGGCGCTGAGAAGGAGCGCGCGCGCATCATTCGCGGCCGGTCCCGTGTGTGGGTGCAGGATGACGATGGTATTGTGGTGGAACCCGGAGACGAGGTCTATGTGCCGCGTCCGCCAGACGTGCCGATCGGCACGGAGATCCAGACCCTTTCGGTGATCGCCAGCATCGTTGCCAGCGTTGCCGTGCTTGCTGCGACGCTCATCAACGTCCTCGGCAGATAAGGGGCATCGGGGTTTGACGTCACAGGACACCAGGTCCGGCTCGGTCTCGGCACGCGTCATCAGTGCCAGTCTCTGGGTGTTCGGATCACAGATCCTGACGCTGCTGCTGGTGTTTGTTGCCCAGCGGATCATTCTCTCTTCCCTCGACCCTGTCAGTAACGGAACGCTCTTTCTCGAGCGGCGTCTGACGGAGGTCATCGTGGGCATCCTGGCCGATTTTGGCATGAATGGCATCGTCGTGCGCCGTGTGGCACAGGATCCCGAGCGTGCCCCGCAGATACTTGCCTCGGCCTTCTATGTGCGCCTGGCCCTCTGGACTCTGTGCTCGCTGCTTGTGGGCGTGGCCGGACTCTTCAGTGAGCTCGCCATTGCCGACGTGATCCTGTGGGCTGTGTACATGCTGATCGCCTCACGTACAGCATTGCTGCGCTACACGCTTGAAACGCGTCTTCGCGCCGCGTCGGACTTCCGTCTGCCGTCGCTTTTTGCCGTGGTCGACGCACTGCTGTTTGTTGCCCTCATCGCCTTGTGGAAGGATTCTCTCACCCCGTCGGTTGTGATCCAGGCCTTCGTGCTGAGCGCCATTCCCGGCTTTATCGTGCTGCTGGCGATCGATCGCCGGCGCTCCACGTCGTGGGCGAAGGCCTCGGCTGCGGAAATGCGCGCCATCGTCGGCGAGGCACTGCCGGTCGTTGCGGCCACCATCCTGATCGCCGTGCACGACAAGATCGATGCCTTTCTTGTCGAGTCGTTCTCGGGTCGAGCCAACGTGGGCACACTTGGCGCTGCCTACACCACGCTGGGTCCGCTTCTTGCCGTGATCCCCATGGCGGTCTCCTACGCGGCGATGCCGGATGTTGCACGCTTGCTGAAGTCTGACGAGTCCAAGGGGCTTGATGTTGCCGTCGGCGTCATGAAGCACCTACTGGTGATCAGTCTGATCGCCACATCAGCGGCAACGATCATCATGCCGCTGTTTGTGAACATCGTTACCAAGGGCCGGTACCTGGCATCGCTGGATGTGTTCATCTGGTTCGTCTGGTCAGCCCCCTTCGTTGCCCTGCTCGTGTATGCCCAGGAGCTCAGTGTTGCGCTGCGTCGGCAGGGGAATCTCGTGCGTATTGCCACGGCACTTGTCATCTGCACCCTTGGCTTCGGTGTGCTGTTCATCCCGGTCTATGCATCGCTGGGTGCGGTGATCGCCAAGATCATCACCTCCGTGATCGGTGCGGGCGTGGGCATCATGCTGTTGCGACAGACGCTCGGCAGCCGCGTCGGAAGCGGATTTGTTCTGCGTGCCGCCGCGCTGACTGTCGTGTCTGCCGGGATGTCCATCGCACTGGTTGATCTTTCAGTGGACGTCGAAGCACTTTCAGCGTGGGAAGCTCTTACCACGCTGGCACGCATGACTGCCGTTGTGGCAGGAGTTATGCTTTGTGCAGCGGCTGTCGGACTTTTCACGCGTCAGGATGTGCAGCGTCTGCGCAAGGGGCTGGCCGGAGGAGCACGCTGAGCGTGAGCGCAAGGACTCCACATATCGCCCCCTCCAATGGCAGGTTCATGCATGTTCTGCTCGGACCGCAGAGTATGCAGCTTTTGGCCGATCTCATTGGCCTGGCGCTGAGCTTTGCGCTCTATCAGGTGGTGCGATCGTGGTCACTGACCGATGTTCGTTCATTTGCTCTGGTCGATCACGCGTCGGTGGCCGTGATATCCTGTCTGTACTGGACCCTCGTGTTCTGGATGGGCGGGCTGTATCGTGATTTCTACATCCGATCTCCTCTTGATGAGATCTCGGCCGTGTTTCGAATGACCTTCATCGGTTCGGCCGTCATTTTCCTGGCGATCTACACGACGTCCTCGCTTGGAGTGCGGCCCGTGTTTGTGGTCTACTGGACTGTTCTCTTCTTCCTGATCACCTTCGGCAGACTTGTTGCCAGGCACGTACAGGGGAGACTGCGCGAGGTCCGCCTCATTCGTATCCCGACGCTGGTTGTCGGAACCGTGCAGCGCGTAACGGACCTGATCGACGATCTTAAGAACGAGCCTGCGTGGGGCTACGATGTGCGCGGAGTCGTGCTGCTGGACGTCTCGCCAAGACCCGAAGTCATCAGTGGTTTTCCCGTTGTTGGCGGTATGGACGATCTGCGGAGCGCTATCCTGGGTGGCAAGATCCGTGACGTGCTGATCTCTTTGGATGCGGCCGATCATGACCGATTGTTAAATCTCACGGCCGAGACCGCCGAGCTTGGCTGCACAGTGAAGATCGTGCCCGACCTGTACGAGATCTTCTCGGGTCAGGCCCGCACCCATCAGATCTATGGTTCGCCCCTTATCGATGTGAGCCCGCAGCTGATGCAGCCTTGGGAAGAGATCGCCAAGCGTGCTGCGGACATCATCGTAAGCGCTCTGGTGCTGGGTATCGGTGCTCCGGTCTGGGCGAGCGTGGGATTGTTGGTGAAGCTCACCTCACCCGGACCGATGTTCTTCGTGCAGGATCGTGTTGGTCGTAATGGCCGCGTGTTCCGTATGGCCAAGTTCCGTTCGATGACTGTCGATGATAAGCGCGGGCCAACGTGGACGGATAAGAACGATCCGCGGGTGACACCCTTCGGCCGGTTCATCCGCAAGACGCACCTTGATGAGATACCACAGCTTTGGAATGTCCTCAAGGGGGAAATGTCTCTCGTGGGTCCACGTCCCGAGCAACCTTTTTACGTTGAAAAGTTTACGGCCATGCTTCCGTATTATCGACGTCGCCACAAGGTGCGTCCGGGAGTTACGGGCTGGTGGCAGGTCAAAGCAAAGTCCAATCCGGAGTCGCTCGAAGAGATCCAGCAGCGCCTGCGGTACGACTTTTTTTACATCGAGAACATGTCCTTCAAGCTCGATCTTGAGATCATGGTGCGGACGGTGTTCGTGATGCTGAAAGGACATGGCAAGGCGTGAAAACCATCGTTTGCATACCCACCTACAACGAGAGCGAGAACATCATCCGAATGATCGATGCGCTGCACGTGGTCATTCCGCAGGCGCATGTACTGGTGATCGACGATGGATCGCCCGACGGTACAGCCGGTCTTGTTCGTGACCGGATGGCCGGCGATGCTCGCGTCCACCTTATCGAGAGGGCAGGCAAGATGGGGCTGGGCACAGCATACTGCGCCGGCTTTGCCTATGCGCTCGAGCACGACTTCGAGCTCATCATGGAGATGGATGCCGACTTTTCCCATGATCCGAAGGACACGCGCCGGCTGCTCGACGCTGTTGCCGATTGCGACCTCGTGATCGGATCGCGGTACATCCAGGGTGTGAACGTCATCAACTGGCCGATGAGCCGCCTCCTGCTGAGCTGGTTTGCCAATCTGTACACGCGCGTCATCACGGGGATGCCGATCGCGGACGCCACCGGGGGCTTCAAGTGTTTCCGTGCAAAGGTGCTGCGCGGCATTGATCTGACGAAGATCCGTTCCAACGGATACGCCTTTCAGATCGAGATGAACTACAAGGCCTGGCGCGGCGGTGCACGCATCAACGAGATTCCGATCGTCTTTACCGATCGCGTCAGCGGCGTGTCGAAGATGAGCAAGAACATTGTTTACGAAGCAGCATTCCTTGTCTGGAAGCTCAAACTCGCTACGATCCTTTCGTTCGGGAAGCGCTAAGACATGGCTGATGGGCTGACATCGGACCGGAGCGGGATCGACCTCAGCGTCATCATCGTCAATTACAACGTCAAGGACTACCTCCTACAGTGTTTGCGCTCGCTCGATGAAGCGTGCAAGCCCCTTGACACCGAGATCATCGTTGTCGACAACAATTCTGCCGACGGAAGCGTGGAGGATCTGCGCGGTGAGTTCCCGCACGTTCGCTGGCACGCCCTGTCGGAGAACATCGGATTCGGCCGCGCGAATAATGTCGGCCTGCACGAGGCCCGCGGGCGCTATGTGCTGTTTCTCAATCCCGACACGATCATCGGTCCGGACACGCTCACATCGATGGTTCGGTATCTCGATGAACATCCAAGCGTGGGGATGGCCGGCTGCAAGGTCCTCAATCCCGATGGTTCGTTTCAGGTGGCCTGTCGAAGGGGGCTGCCCACACCATGGGCATCGTTCTGTAAGCTGTTTGGCCTGCAGGCGCTGTTCCCCACGGTGAAACTGTTCTCAAGCTATAACCTCATGTACCGGTCCATCGACGAGACGTATCCGGTCGACGCCTTGATCGGAGCGTTCATGATGGGTAGAACGGATCTGATGCGCACACTGGGTGGCTTCGATCCCGACTTCTTCATGTACGGGGAGGACATCGACCTGTGTTATCGCGTGAAGAAGCGTGGCTACCAGGTGCACTATGTACACGAGACCAGCATCATTCACTACAAGGGCGAGAGCACGAAGCGTTCGTCACTCAACGAAGTGCGCGTGTTCTATGAAGCCATGGAGATCTTTGCCCGCAAGCACTTCGGTGGTTCGCGGCTGTTCCTTCTCTTCCTGCGGCTTGGCATCATTCTGCGATCTATCGTGGCACGTCTGGCACGTCGGCGCGTCGAGCTGGCCACATGGATCGTGGACATGCTCTGCGTTAACGGTGCGCTGCTCGTGGCTACGACGGTTCGCTTTGAGCGACCACTGGGGTTCCCCGATTACGCTTATCCGATCGTGCCCATCATGATCACGTTCATCAGCACGCTATCGTTGGTGGCCGTTGGCGAATACGTCGAGTACCGGCCGACGATACGGCGCAGCGCCGTAGGTCTGCTGATGACCTTCTTCATTCTCTCTTCACTGACGTACTTCTTCAAGGACTTCGGTTTCAGCCGTGGCGTACTGCTCATGACGATGGGTCTCAGCGGTGCACTCTTTGCCATCACGCGCGCAATCACCTCATGGCTTGATGCCAAGGGGCGAAGCAGAACACGGCGTATCATCCTGGTTGGTCTGAACGAGCATTCGGCGCGTCTGGCCGAGGCCCTTAGCAGTGCCGAGCGACGCCACGCCGAGGTTGTGGGCGTCGTGGCAACGGAGACCTTCAGCGACCGGCTCTACGTGGGTATGACCGTACTTGGCGATACATCCTACCTGGGGCGCATACTCGATGCAACCGGGGCGCACGAGGTTATTCTTACCGACAGCACCATACCGCGCGACCGGGTTATGCAGCTTATGATGGCCTCGTCGTCGTACCGCGCACGATTTCATATCGCACAGGACTACGACGACGTGGTCACGGCACGGATCATCAACGACGTGGCAGGACTCGAGCCGACCGTGACGGTTGCGCCCCTGCTGCGCTTTCGAAATCGCATGGTCAAGCGTCTGGTAGATTTTTCCGTGGCCCTTGCGGTTTTGACGCTCTCGGCAGTGGCTCTAATTTTGCCCCGCGTTCGACAAGCCCTCCAACCCTGGTGGGAGGTACTGGCCGGACGTATGAGCATCGTTGGTCTGTGGTCCGACGGAAAGCAGAGGACGAGCGGAAAGATGGGCCTTACAGGCCTTGTTCATGTTTCGCGTCCGCAGGCATTGTCGGCCTCGGCCATTGAACAACTCAACGACTACTACGTCGATGCGTACACACTTGCGCTCGATGTAGAGATCATTCTGAAACATTTTTTCCGGCGAAACCGTGCCAACGACAACCGCTCTTGAATTTGAGAAGCCCGTCTTCGAACTCGAGAAGAAGATCGAGGAGATGAAGGCGCTTTCCGACACGCTGGATATTCAGCCGCAGATCGAGGAGCTCGAACAGCAGGTCGAGATGCTCCGCTCGGAGATCTACCGCAATCTCACGCGCTGGCAGCGCGTGCAGATCGCGCGTCATCCGGACCGTCCGTATACGCTGGACTATATCACGCACTGCTTTACGGACTTTGTTGAGTTGCATGGTGACCGGACGTTCCGTGATGACCCCGCCATTGTTGGGGGGCTGGCCACATTTGCCGGACGTCACGTGATGGTGATCGGACATCAGAAGGGTCGCGACACCAAGACGAACGTTCACCGCAACTTCGGCATGCCCAATCCTGAGGGCTACCGCAAGGCCTACCGTCTGATGCAGATGGCGGAGAAGTTCTCGTTGCCAGTTATCTGCTTCCTCGATACACCCGGTGCGTATCCCGGCCTTGAAGCCGAAGAGCGCGGTCAGGCCGAAGCGATCGCCAAGAACCTTCTGCTCATGTCGCAGCTGAAAAGCCCCATCATCATCGTCGTGATCGGCGAGGGGGCCAGCGGCGGCGCACTTGGCATTGGCATCGGCAACCGTGTACTCATGCTCGAGAATGCCTGGTACAGTGTGATCGCTCCCGAGTCGTGTTCGTCCATCCTGTGGCGCAGCTGGGACTACAAGGAACAGGCCGCAGAGGCCCTGCGCCTCGGTGCAAAGGATCTGATCGAAGTCGGCATTATCGATCGCATCGTTCCTGAGCCGATCGGCGGAGCTCATCGCGATCCGGAGACCATGTTCACAACCGTCAGCACGGTGCTTGCCGATGAGCTTGACAGGCTCTGCACGCTCGACGCCGAGACGCTCGTTCGTGAGCGACGCGAGAAGTTCTACGCCATGGGCGTCTGGACGGAGCAGTAGGGCTCGATAGCGGTCGTCGGCCCAAGGGGATGAAACGGACAATTCGAGGGAATAATCATGCAGTTCGGTACTTGCTGGAACCTGATTTCATTGGCAATGTCGGTTGCCGGTGCGATGACTGCTGCTGCCACGACGTACTTCGTGAGTCCCTCCGGTAGCGATGCTAATGAAGGCACGTCGAAGCAGAAGGCGTGGAAGACAATCGCAAAGGCTAACACTGTGGCCTTCCAGCCAGGCGATAGTCTGCTGTTTGAGGGTCAGGGTGTGTTTGCGGGTAACCTCTACTTCGATGACAAGGATGCTGGTCTTGCAGATGCAAACGTGGTGATCGGTGTGTACGGCGCGGGCCGTGCGGTCATCAATGCGGGTGACGGCGCCGGTATCAGTATCTATAATGCCGGGGGCTTCCGTATCGAACATCTTGTTGTCGTTGGTAGCGGCATGGCCAGTAACACGAAGAGCGGAATCGAAGCCTACGCAGACCTGCCGGGTGACGTGCGGCTACCGGGCATTCGCATCAGTGACGTCAAGGTGCATCAGTTTGGGCGCGTCGGTATTCGCATTGGCGCCTGGGCCGGCAAAACTGGATATGACGCCATTTTGATCGAAGATGCCGAGGTTCACCACAACCAGTGGGACGGAATTCAGGTGTATGGTTTCTTTCCGATGGACGGGTACTCGCATCGAAACGTCGTCATTCGGCGATGCGCGTCCTACCGAAATCCCGGTGTTTCGGATCCAAAGGCTATCCGCGGAAGTGGGATCACCGTCGCGTCGGTCGACGGTGCGCTTATAGAGAGCTGTGTTGCGTATGAGAACGGTGAAAACAATGTTCACTGTGGCGGTCCCGGTGGGATTTGGGCGTATGACGCTAATGCCGTCATCATCCAGTATTGTGAGAGTTACAACAACAAGTCAAAGAGTCCTTGTGACGGGCTTGGGTT
>CANHFG010000027.1:0-24438 GCA_947459875.1 Ignavibacteria bacterium | reverse complement strand
CTGCGGGCGATCATCACGGCGCTCCTGCGGGCGATCATCACGGCGCTCCTGCGGGCGATCATCACGGCGCTCCTGCGGGCGATCATCACGGCGCTCCTGCGGGCGATCATCACGGCGCTCCTGAGAGCGATCATCGCGGCGGAAGTCTCTTCGTTCGTGCGGACGCTCATCACGACGTTCATCACGTCGGTCTTGCGGACGTTCCTCGCGACGCTCTTGCGAACGCTCATCGCGCCTGTCTTCACGTTGCTCAGTGCGTCGCTCGTCAGGTACTTCTGCGCGGGATTCGTCACGGCGTGGCGCTGGACGCGTTTCTGCGCGCGGCGCCGGTGCTGCCTCCACCGGAGGCGCCTCGGCGGCTACGGCCCTTGTGCGCTTCCGCGCGGGTGCCTTCGTTGCGGAAGGGGATTCCGCAGGCGTCACTGATGATTCTTGTTCTGGTTTGGCAACCTTTGTTGCCTTGCGTGCACGCGTTGTTTTGGGTGCGCGCTCTGGTGTCTCGTCGGACATACTGTACTGTACAAAAGCGGAAAAAAGCGTTGAGTGTGCTTGTGCGTTGCGTGCCGGACGCGTTTCGGTGCGGCATGCAGAAAGACTGCGGTAGGGAGGAGAGCGAGAACGTGGCGCTTCCGGCTGGGAACGCGTGGCTTCATGGCCACTATGGCGGTGCGCGACGTGTGCAATATACGACATGAACGTCCTCAGCAAGCCCCACTCACTCTGTCTTCGTATATTTGCAGTTCACGGCGGGTGTAGCTCAGTTGGTAGAGCCCCAGATTGTGACTCTGGTTGTCGCGGGTTCAAGCCCCGTCACTCGCCCACGTTACCACGAGCGCCACGGTACACGATGCCGTGGCGTTTGTCGTTTTCCGCAGAGGTAACTTCGCCGCAATCCCGCCCATGACCTGCTTCGTTCTGCATACGCATCTGCCGTACGTGCTTCATCACGGGGCCTGGCCACATGGCAGCGACTGGCTGTGTGAGGCCACGGCAGAGTGTTACCTGCCGCTGATCGGAATGTGTGACCGGCTCATAGCGGACGGAATACGTCCGGGGTTGACGTTTGACATTTCTCCGATCCTGTGCGAGCAGCTGGCACATCGGGACTTTCCGGAACTGTTCATTCGCTACTGCCGTGAACACGCTGAGCTGGCTGCTGCCGATCGCAGCATCATGGAGAGTCAGGGGGCTGAAGCGCACCTCATTGAGATGACCTCGTATTGGGAGCAGTGGTACGCCGATGCCGCCGAGATGTTCTCCGGACGCTATCGTTCGGACATTATCGGACAGTTCCGTCGTCTGCAGAATGAGGGTGCGATCGAGATCATGACGTGCGGAGCAACGCATGGATACATGCCCCTGCTGGCCGAGGACGAGAGTCTGCAGCGTCAGGTCGAGATCGCTCTTCACGCCCACGAGCGTCACTTCGGACGTCGTCCACGTGGAATCTGGCTGCCCGAATGTGCCTATCGTCCGGGGTATCCGTGGCGGACCTTTTTGCCGGTGTATGCGTATTCGAAGCCACGGGACCGTGAATCGGTCGAGAGCATCCTGCAGCGAAACGGGCTATCATATTTCGTCACCGATGAGGCGGCGTTGCGCTCGGCGCGTCCGCTGGGATTCGTCGATCAACATGGTCAGCGGACACATTACGAGGATACCTACGGAAACATCCGTCAGCGTCTCGATGAACGATCCGCGATGGACGTGTTCCGTGTCGGGTCGACTACGTCCGATGCCTCCGTCTCGGTCTTTACGCGACATACGCAGACCGCGCTGCAGGTTTGGAGCGGATCGACGGGATATCCGGGCGATGCCGATTACCTGGACTTCCATAAAAAGTTCTCGAACTCAGCCTTACGATACTGGCGCGTCACTGACAACAAGGCCGATATGGCCTATAAGCAGCCGTATGTGCCGGAGTGGGCTATCAAGCGCGCCCGCGAACATGGTCGGCACTATGCCGCCATGATCATCGACACTATTCAGCAACGTCGTCACAGCAACCCGACCCCGGCTGTGCTAACGCTACCGTTCGATACCGAGCTCTTTGGTCACTGGTGGTTTGAAGGTCCGGTCTTCTTCGAAGAAGTCCTCCGCACAATTCATGCCTCGCCTCACACCGCAACGTTAACGCTCGGCGACTGCCACGAGGCGGTACATCCTGATTGCCTGGTGGCGCTGCCGGAATCGTCGTGGGGACGTGACGGAGATCATTCGGTATGGATGAATGACGACACGCAATGGACCTGGCAGAAGGAGTATCAGCTCGAGTTCCAGGTCCGAAGTCTCATGGAAAAGCATCCCCAAGAGCGATGGAGCAGCGAAATGCGTCGGGTTGCCCGCACCATGATGCGCGAACTTCTTCTAGCGCAGGCATCGGACTGGCAGTTTCTGATCTCGACGTTTTCGGCACGCGATTACGCCGAGATGCGATTTCATAATCATGTAGAGGATGCCAAACGCTGCTGTGACATCTTCGAGCATCTCGCCGTAACAGGTATGCTTTCGGATGAAGATCGGGGCTGCCTGGATGAGATTGACGCCCGCGACGGAATCTTCGAAGCCGAGATTGATCTCTATTTTGCAGTCCATGGCTGAACCATCTTCGATGCTCATCAATCTCCTGCGGCAGATGCGCGTGTATCAGTGGGTGAAGAACCTGCTGCTCATCGTGCCACTTGCCCTGGCTCATCGGACCGGGGACATCGATGCACTGGTCGCATGTCTATGGGGCATGCTGGCCTTTAGTCTCGTTGCCTCGAGCGTTTACATCGTCAACGACATCTCGGATCTCGAGCATGATCGTGCCCATCCTCGCAAGCGGTTTCGTCCGCTTGCCAGTGGCGCAGTCTCTCTGCCGCTGGCTTGGACAGTGGTTGCCGTGTGCGTGACGGCCGCCACCGCGATATGCATAGCTGTCATGCCCAACTCTTTCACGCTCTGGCTGGTAACCTACGCCATCGCTACAACGGCATATTCATTTGTGCTCAAGCGTATCGCACTGGTAGATGTCATTGCCCTTGCCGGACTTTATGCCCTGCGAGTTGCCGCCGGTGGTGCGGCAGCGGGTGTAGAGGTCTCACCATGGCTGCTCGGATTTTCTCTCTTTCTGTTCATGAGTCTGGCCTTCCTGAAGCGCTATGCCGAGCTGCGCGATACGATCGAGCGTGAAGGCACGCACGTCTCGGGAAGAGGCTACCACGTAGGAGATGCGGAATTTGTTCTCATGGCAGGAACAGCGCTGGGCTTTGTGGCCGTGCTGGTCTTTACGCTGTATGTGAACGGACCCCAAGTGCAGACGCTCTATCGGCATCCGACGCGTATGTGGCTCATCGCCCCGTGTCTGGTCTATTGGGTAAGTCACCTGTGGCTCACAGCTCACCGCGGCGGAATGCATGACGATCCGATCGTGTTCGCTGCGAGGGATAAGCATTCATGGGCTGTTGGTATAGCCATCGCGGCAGTGGCCATCGCCGCTACGTAGGATTAAGGACGCACACCGATGGAGCAATCACCGACATCGTGGGGACGTTATCCGCAGTCGCATGCCGCATGCATCGTCGACGCGGCGTGGGCGCATGATGTAGACCTGTCACGCTATCAATCCGTGATCGCCTACGGTCTTGGCCGTTCCTACGGCGACGTGTGTCTGAATGATGGTGGAACGGTGCTCCGCATGCACCGATGCGATCGTATCCTTTCGTTTGACCGGCAGACCGGCGTACTTCGCGCCGAGTCTGGACTATCGATCGCTGATCTGCTGCGCATTGTTGTTCCGCACGGATGGTTCGTTGCCGTTACTCCCGGCACGAAGTTTGTCACGCTCGGCGGAGCGGTCGCCAACGACATTCACGGAAAGAATCATCACCGCGTTGGTACGTTCGGACGTCATGTACGGTCGCTTGGGCTCAGGCGCAGCGATGGCCATGAGCATCGTTGTTCGCTGACCGAGAACCAGGAGCTCTTTCAGGCAACGATCGGTGGAATGGGGCTGACCGGTGTGATCACATGGGTCGAGATCGCCCTCATCCCGATCGCCTCGCGCCAGATCGAACAGGAAAGCCTCAAGGCTCGCTCGCTCGGTGAGCTTATCCGTCTGACAGACGAGTCAGACGACGAATGGGACTATACCGTAAGCTGGATCGACGTGATGCAGCGAGGAGCATCACTCGGTAGGGGGCTGGTGATGCGTGGCCGTTTTCATGAGCAGGTGGATGGAACGCTCAGCGGACCCTGGAAGGGGCCGCTGCTGCGCGTGCCCGTGCAGGGACCGTCGTGGCTTCTCAGCCCCCTGACCATCAAGGCGTTCAATGCCGTATGGTACAATCGTCAGCTATCTCGGCTGTCGAGAACAAACATGGATCTCGAGACATTCTTCTACCCGCTCGACGGTGTTGAGCGCTGGAACCTGCTATACGGTCAACGCGGTATGATGCAATACCAGTGCGTCGTTCCGTCGGATGGGGGAGAAGACACCATGCGGCGGATCCTTTCGACCATGCAGGGCGGAGGAATCTCGTCGTTTCTTGCCGTTCTGAAAAAGTTCGGTACGCTCACCTCACCGGGGATCATGTCATTCCCTCGTCCGGGGCTTACCCTTACGCTGGACATGCCGATCACGGGGCGGAGAATGTTCGATGCACTCGACCAATGCGACCGTATTGTGCACGGTGTTGGTGGTCGGGTGTATCCTGCCAAGGACGCCCGTGTACCGGCTGCGATGTTCCGGGCGATGTACGCCGATGTGATCGATAGATTCGAGGCCAGCATCGATCCTGCAATGTCCAGCTCGTTTTGGCGCCGTGTTACATCCTCAACGAAAGCAATCTCATGAAGTCACTGTCCGTGGTCGTCATCGGTGCAACGTCCGGCATCGCTCAACCCGTAGCGCGCGCATATGCCTCACGCGGTGCAACGCTGTTTCTGGTTGCCCGCAATGCCGAGGCACTCAGCACCACTGCTTCAGACCTTCTGGCCCGAGGTGCGTCACGCGTTGAAACGATGTTGGCTGATGTGCAGGACAGTGTGCGACATGATGAGATCGTCCGCGCGGCCAAGGGCACGTGCGGCAGCATCGATGTTGTGCTCATCGCGCATGGCGTGCTGCGCAATCAGCAGGAGATCGATCACGATGTTGAAGAGATGCTGCGTCTGTTCGAGGTCAATGCCACGAGCGTCCTGTCGCTTGCGCAGCGCTTTGGCCTTGCAATGGAATCGCAGGGGACGGGAACGATCGCGGTGATCACCTCCGTTGCCGGAGAGCGGGGACGGCGCTCACTCTACACCTATGGAGCTTCCAAAGCTGCCGTCTCGCACTTCCTGGCCGGGATGCGCGGACGCTATAAGCCCCTTGGCATCAATGTTCTCGATATCAGGCCGGGACCTGTAGACACTCCAATGCTGGCCGGACGTCCGCAACCCTTGATCGCCACTGCTGATGCAGTTGCCCGTGACATTGTAAAAGCCATTGACCGCGGCTGGTGGCTGCTCTACACGCCATGGTACTGGCGCTTCGTTATGGCTGTTGTGCGCCTCATCCCCGAGCGCATTATGATGCGCCTGAAGTTTTGAGTCGGGATTGACTGACCGGCCGCTTGGCCAGGCGGTTCCCTAGGATGGACTCAGTGCCAGACCGTCGCTGGGCGCATCATCGAGGTCGGGCTTGGGCTGCTCCGGTGCAGCGGCTTTGATCCGCTCTCGGAAGGCTTCCACATCCTTGATGATGGGGCGAAGGGGCTCACCCTTGATAAGCATGTCGAGTTCCTCTGCGTCGAGCGTCTCGCGCTCAATAAGGGACTTCGAGCAGCGATGCAGGAGCTCGAGGTTGTCGCGCATCAACTGCTCGGCAGCCGTTTCGGCATCGATGATGATGCGACGGACCTCGCCATCGATCGTACGAGCGGTTTCTTCGGAGTGATCACGGGGCTGTGAGATCTCCCGGCCAAGGAAGACCTCGTCCTGATGGCTGGCATAGCGTACCGGACCAATGACGTCGCTCATGCCGAATTCGCAGACCATCTTCTTGGCGATCGCCGTGGCACGCTCAAGGTCGTTGGACGCGCCTGTGTTGAGCTGGTCGAACACCACGCGCTCGGCCGCCCGACCTGCCAGGAGGGTTACAAGACGAGTCTTGAGCTGATCCCGGCTCATAGTGTGCATCTCTTCGCTTGGAAGGTACGAGGTAACACCGAGGGCGCGACCCCGAGGAATGATCGTGACCTTGTGCACCTGGTCGCCGTGAGGCAGCAGCTTGCCGGCAAGTGCATGGCCGATCTCGTGATATGCAGTGGTCTCTTTCTCGCGATCGCTCATGACCATGGACTTGCGCTCAACGCCCATAAGGACCTTGTCCTTGGCGCTCTCGAAGTCGTACATCGTTACTTCCGTGCTGTTGCGTCGCGCAGCCAGAAGGGCTGCCTCATTGACAAGGTTAGCAAGGTCGGCACCGCTCATCCCGGGTGTGCCGCGGGCGATGATCTCCAGATTGACGTCTTTAGACATCGGAACGCGGCGCGTGTGCACCTTGAGAATACCCTCGCGTCCGTGAACGTCGGGTCGGTCCACAACCACCTGACGGTCAAAGCGTCCCGGACGCAGAAGAGCCGGATCAAGCACGTCCGGACGGTTTGTCGCCGCCACAATGATGATGCCCGAATTCTGCTCAAAGCCATCCATCTCCACAAGCAGCTGGTTCAATGTCTGCTCGCGCTCGTCGTGTCCGCCACCCAGCCCGGCGCCGCGATGACGTCCGACGGCATCGATCTCATCAATGAAGACGATGCAGGGGGCTTGCTTCTTCGCCTGCTCGAACAGGTCGCGCACGCGGCTGGCTCCAACACCAACGAACATTTCAACGAAGTCTGCACCTGAGATCGTAAAGAACGGTACGCCAGCTTCTCCGGCCACGGCGCGCGCAAGAAGCGTTTTGCCCGTTCCCGGAGGACCCAGAAGCAGCACACCGCGCGGGATCTTACCGCCAAGACGCGTAAAGCGACTCGGATCACGCAGAAACTCAACGATTTCCTTCAGCTCTTCCTTGGCCTCGTCGGCGCCGGCAACATCGCTAAAGGTCACCTGAAGCTGTCCGTCTGTGAGCATCCGTGCGCGGCTCCGCCCGAAAGAGAAGATGTTCTTACCCCCTCCTACGCCTCCACCCTGCATGCGGCGGGTAATGAACAGGAAGGCCACAAAAAGCAGAACCCATGGAAGGAATTGCACAAGGGACATCCACCACGGGGCGTCACCATCTTCGTACTTCCAGGAGATTCCATGGCTGGCCCAGAACTCCTCCGTTGCCGAGTCGATCACGCCAAGCTTGGTCTGAAAAACATCGCCCGAGTCAAGCGAAAGCTTGCCACTCGGTAGATGCCCACGATCGACCGAGATGCGGTGATTCAACTCACCACGGAACTCATAATCGTTCAGCTGGGTCTTGACAACCGTAGCGCGTGCAACGTATCCCATGGCGACGTACTTCTTGTACTCGCTGTAGGTAAGGGGCTGCACGGTACGCTCACCCTTCTGCATGAGAATGCCCACCATGACGAGCGAGACGAGGATGCCGATCCAGACCAGAACGTTGCGCAGGACGCGCGAAATGGTCATGTCGTTGTTATCGTCCGGATCGCGTTGCGGACGCTGCTGGCGAGGGGTGTTTCCGTTCATGGGCGCAATGACGTGTACAATGACGTTTTCATGCCGAAGGTTGTTCGTCCAAAACCCAGATTCCGTCGAGATGTCGTCCATACTCGGCGTAGTCCAGACCATAACCGACCACAAACTCCGGCCCAATGGCTCTTCCAAGATAATCTATTGCCACCGGCTCCTGATGCATGGCCGGCTTGCTGAGCAGGGCCGCAACGGTCAGACTGCGCGGCTGTAGAGCACTAAGATGCTTTCTCAACTCCGTGATGGTCGTGCCCGAGTCGACGATGTCCTCAATAATGAGCACGTTGCGGTCGACCACATCCGTAAAGAGACCCTCTAGCATGATGCTGCCGGAGGATGTCATCGACGTGCCATAGCTGGAGGCACGCGTGAACTCCATGCGCACGGGCATGTGCAGCCGGCGCACAAGATCAGCAGCAAAGATCACCGAGCCCTTGAGGATCACGAGGGCAGTTATCTCGTCGGCCGCGAAATCCGCATTGATCTTTGCTGCAATCTCGCCGACCATTTCGGAGATTTCAGACGCATTGATGAACGGGCGGAATACTCTGTCGTTGACCAGCAGTCGGGATGCTTCTGCAGACATGAGATCGGGGGTAGGAAGGTGAAAAGGGTCTTTGTTATCGTGTGGCATCGTTGCTGACCCAACAAAGCAAGGCGTGAATGGTGCCGTTGCCGGCCACCGCCCGGTCAGCCTGACGCAGGCCACAGATCCACAAAATACCTTCATCATCGGCAAGAACGTGTACCTGGCTGCGACGGCCGTGGGGAATCTTTGCATCGGTAAGAACATCGCTCACAAGCTTGGAGCCCTGCATGCCGCGCGGGCGGAGACGATCACCACTCTGCCACGGCCGGCAATGGAGTCTGCCACAAATCGCATCGAAATCGATCGCTATAGCACCCTGAGGCAGTTCCAAAGGAGTATCGACCGGCGCATTCACAACCTGAAGATGAAGCCAAGCCTCAGAAAGCCGATAGGGAGAGCTCGTGTCACCATTGATGATATCGATCTCAAACCCCTCGGCAAGGGGCTGAGCATCACTAATAGTGATGATCGCGACGTGATCGCGCTCGCGAAGGGCCTGCCTGCCCCCTGAAAGTGTCGATCGCGATCCGACTACTGCCCCGGTAAGGTCATGGATACGGTCACGGTCGACGGTGTTCATGCCAAGTTCCCGGCGCAAGATCGTGTCGATCACCACACGGGGCTGATCTACGAGGTTCGACAGTCCGATCTGAACACCAACGTCGGTGTGCCTTAGGACCTCGGTCGCGTCGATCTGCGGTTCGATGATCTGCGCAAGCTCCTTCATTGTAGCACCCAATCGAAGGATGTGCCGCCCGATGCCGGGTCCAAAAACTGACGTCAGTGCCGGCAGGAGCTCGTGGCGGACCCGGTTGCGCAGAAAGACCGATTCGGCGTTGGAGACATCCTCCGACCAGACGAGGCCACGCTCGCGGGCGTAGGCAACCACGTCTTGTCTTCGGGTTTCCAGCAGGGGGCGAACCACACGCACCGAATCCGACAAAATGCGCTCGGCGGGAATGCCGGAAAGTGCTTGAAGGCTGCCGGCGCGAGCAATACTCATGAGGATAGTCTCGACGGCATCGTCGGCCGTATGCCCGGTCATGACCACGGAAGCGCCGATATCCTGGGCCGTTGATGTGAGAAACTCATATCGAAGCCAGCGGGCTGCGGCTTCGATCCCCGAACCGGTCTTCTCGGCCCGCATCCGGACATTCACTCGCCCGGTGTGGAAGGGAATGTGCCGAATTACTGCTTCGGCCTGCACGGCCTCGGCGTCGGCAATAGAGTCGTCTCGAAGTCCATGGTCGACATGGGCGATGTGAATATCGAGTGCCAAATCCTCTGCACAGGCAGCTGCGGCATCGAGAAGGGTGATGCTGTCGACTCCGCCACTCACAGCGATCAGCACACGGCAGTTGCGAACGTTATGCCGAGCCAGGGCATTGCGAACGTCCGACCGAACCGAAGAGCTCATTCGACGACCGGATCGAGCTGCGTTTCCAGCTCGTCAGCAAAGCGCAACATCCGCTCCTCGATCTCGGTGTAGGCATCCGAACGCACGACATCCTGCCGGCACGCTGAATTGTTGCGCAGCCCTTTGAGGTATCCGCCGTAGTGCTTGCGGAACTCGTGAATGGCTCGCCGCTCGGGCTTGTGCTCGAGATCCAGGCGCAGGTGCTCGAGACAGGTTTCGATCCGTTCGCGGGGGGTAACCGGTGTATATGCCCCGGTTTCCATGAATTGCTTTGCGTGTTTGAAAATGAAAGGGTGCCCGATTGCGGCGCGCCCGATCATCACCGCATCAGCCCCGGTCTCGTCGAAGGCACGCTTAACATCTTCCGGAGTTTTGACATCGCCGTTGACGATGACAGGGAAGGACACGACTTCTTTGATCTTTGGAATCCAGGACCAGTCGGCCTCGCCGTCGTGCCCCATGTCCCGCGTTCGGCAATGCACCGTAAGGGCCTTCGCGCCGGCATCTTCAATGCGACGGGCCACGTCCAGAATGACGATGTTATCGCGTGACCAGCCAAGTCGGGTCTTTACCGTCACGGGCTTGTCCACGGCATTAACGATCGACCGAGTCAGGCGCTCCATCTGCTGCGGGTCCTTCAAAAGGGCAGCGCCCGCATTGCGAACCACGACGTTCTTAACCCAGCAGCCGAAGTTGATGTCCACAAACTCCGGACCGGACTCGGCAGCGCGCCGCGCCGCGTCGACCATGATCTCCTCATCACCCCCGAAGATCTGGATGGCCACCGGACGCTCATCCTCGGCCAGACGCAGTTTTTCTAGTGAGCGCCGGGCGTCGCGGACCAATCCATCGCTGGAAATGAACTCCGTGTATACGATATCTGCACCGTATCGCTTGCAGATGCGGCGAAACGGCATATCTGTGACATCCTCCATCGGGGCAAGAAGGACGCCTTTGTCGACGGTCACGGAGCCTATTGTCATCTTGCAAAAATACCAACGGAGCGCCTACAGGGGGCTTTTTGCCGCCGAATCGGACAAACTCAGCCATCGGGGTGTCCTGATTCGGGGGACGATTGCACGGCGAAGCGGGAAAAGGAACGGGAAAAGAAATTATGAACTGGGCATAAAACACGTTTTGTCCAATCATCACGGGTTCGTATAATCGTGAACGCGACAACCGTCTGCACACGTTCGAGCAGCCTGTTTCGCATCCCAAACACTGATCTACAACTTTACTCATTCAGGGAAATGGTCATGAAGAAACTCTGCCTCCTTGCGGCATTTGCTGCTCTTGTCGTGGGCGCTCAGGCTGGTGACGGCGCGATGGTGCCGAAGCCCGGAATCGACACGCTGGCACCGGTCTTGACGGCTACCGCACTCCCATGCGGCTGCCGTGAGTTCACGGCAACGGAACTGCGCAACATCCCAGACCCACCAAGCACACCTCCGAAGGAGCGCGATCAGGTGGAGTCGGGTCTGCAGCGCATCCGTCTTGCGCCAGATCCACGTGCCGTCAATACATCGCTTTCTGACCTGACGCCTGCCGCATTCCCGCAGGACAATCCTGTGACCAGCGCAACGTTCAAGGTGTGCCTCACGGACAAGTCCAAGCCAGGTGAGTGCGTTGTTGAAGTTCAGGACTGGAAGAACAACTTCACACGTCAGCTGATCAAGATCGCTGCGGCCACCCCTGCTATCTCCGTCACGTCATTCGACTTCGGAACGGTGAAGGTCGGTCAGACAGCCAGTGGTGAAGTCACCGTGACAAACAACGGCGACGGACCGATGATCCTTGAGACGATCTCTCTTCAAAACGGATCACGCGTGTCGGTAACGGCCGGCGGCAGCACACCATATGATGTGCCGGCAAACGGCGGTACGCACAAGATCACGTTCACGTACACACCGACACTTGCTTCGGAGAACGGCGAAGAAGACGTTCTGACGGTTAAGACACCATGCGGCGACGTCACGGTGACGATCAAGGGCAAGGGCGGAGTTTCGCGTATTGCAACCAACGACTGGGAAGCGGGATCAACGTTCGATAAGTGCCTTGAGCCAGGACTCGTTGTGACCAATTCTGGTAATGTGGATATGACGGTTACAGCGTTCAGCATTTCAGGTGCACCGGAGTTCACGATTTCGGATCCGACGACGCCAGACCTTCCAGAGGTGATTCCGGCTGGCGGCAGCGTCACATTCACGAAGGTCTGCTTCAAGACAGACAAGCCTGGTAACTACGAAGCCACGATTGAGATCGTTTCCGACGCTACCGATGGTGCAGACAACAAGGTCAAACTCACGGCCACGAACACGGTAAGCGTTGAGGACGAGATCGGCAAGACAGCTCTTGCTTGGTTCGACGCCAACAGCGGCATGATCGTTGTCGAAACGGTCCGTCCTGAGTCGGTTGTTACGGTCAACGATCTTCAGGGTCGCACGCTGACGTCGGTTGTTGCTGACGGTCAGTCAATGCGTATCAATGCTTCGGCATGGTCGGGCGTGGTTCTGGTGAACTTCACCACCGCCGAAGGTGTGGTTACACGTTCGCTGAGCCTCACGCGCTAAGCCGATTCTGACATTCAGATACCGAAATGGGGCAAGCAGAAATGCTTGCCCCTTTTTCTTTGCACCTACTTCTTGTGCGTGATGGTCAAGAACCGATAAACGAAACCTGCACTGGAGAAGATCAAACCAGCCACGTATCCCAGCCAAACACCAGTGGGCCCTAATGAAGTATGGAAGCCCAGTAGATAGCTTGCCGGCAGGGCGATAACGAGGTAGGAGACCATGACGATGCGTGTGGGAACCACCGTGTCATGGAGGCCACGCAGGATGCCAAGTCCTACGGCCTGGACTCCGTCAAAGAGCTGGAAGGCAGCAGCGAGAATGAGCAGCTGAGAGGCCATGGCCACGACAGCCGGTTCGGAGATGTACCACGTCGGCATGACAGAGCGGAGCGTAACAAGAAGCGTCGCTGTTATCAGCTCAAATACGACGATGATCCCCAGCGCCGTGGTGCCAACCATGCGCATACGCGCTGGGTCGTCGCTTGCGTGTGCCGCCGCCATGCGGTACGTCGCCGCCGTACCGATGGCCAGGGCCACCATGAAGGTTATCGAAGCAAGGTTAATCGCCACCTGATGT
The DNA here is from genome assembly GCA_947459875.1 of Ignavibacteria bacterium. Taxonomy (GTDB): domain Bacteria; phylum Bacteroidota; class Ignavibacteria; order Kapaibacteriales; family Kapaibacteriaceae; genus UBA10438. Next base: position 11,612 of record CANHFG010000027.1, on the reverse strand, counting down.
GCAGCCAGAGCGGTCGTACCGATCCACCCCATCATGATTGCACCACCAGCAAACGCAAGGACCTCGATCGTGATTTGTAATCCAATGGAAGCGCCGGAGGAAAGCAAGGACCGCCGGACCTCCGGGTCGGCCACGACGGGTGCGCCCCTTACCGACCGAAGAGAATCCATACGATGCCATGCCAGAGCGATAAGCGCAACCGAGAGCACACGGGAAAGGAAGGTGGCCAGCCCGGCCCCCTCGACGCCCATAGCCGGCAGTCCGGCCCACCCGTAAATGAGCAATGCGTTCATGAGGACGTTCGATAGATTAGCCGTAAGTGCGATCAGCATCGGCAGCCGCGTATTGCCCGTTGCCTCGATGGTCTGCTTATAGGTGCCGAACCAAATGCGGAAAAAGAACGACGCCACATACCAGCGCAGATAGGGGATAGCCAGATTCGTGACCCCGTCTGGAGAGCCAAGTAGGTAAAGGAAGGGGCTGACTGACAGAAGGATCACCACCAGGGCTAGCGTCACCCACAGCGAGATGCGTCGCCCCGTTCGAAATACGTCGGCGATCCGATCGTGTCTTCCCAGCTCCCATGCCGCAGCCGCCGGGGCGGACATAGCCACGGTAAAGCCTACGGCGAAGAGCATCACTGGCGTGGTGGACGAGCCGGCAAGAGTCACTGCGGCAAGTGCCTCTGACCCCAGGGCACCAACCATCATCGCATCGGCTGTCAGGGTGAGCATATCACTGACCTGACTTGCCGCGATCGGGCCTGCCAGGCGGAGAGTTTGACGAACGTCATCAATTCGGGACATGGCGGCAATGATGCACAAAAAAGGATAGCTTCCGTTCGTAACTTCGTCGCCATGAGTCGCTTTCGGTTTTTCTCCAACGACGTCGGTATTGATCTCGGCACGGCCAACACCCTGATCTGGCAAAAGGGCAAAGGCATCGTGTTGAATGAGCCGTCGATTGTTGCCTTTGATCGTACAACGAAGAACATCATCGCTATCGGACATGAGGCCGAAAAGATGGTGGGCAAGACGCATCGTGATATCAAGACAATTCGTCCGCTGAAAGATGGCGTAATCGCCGACTTTGAGATCGCCGAAGGAATGTTGCGCGCGTTCATCCAGAAGTCCTCCACAACGATGTCACAGGCGCGACGAATGGTCATCTGCGTGCCGTCCGGTATCACCGAGGTGGAGAAGCGTGCCGTGCGTGATTCGGCAGAGCATGCCGGTGCAAAGCAAGTGCATTTGATCGCCGAGCCTATGGCTGCGGCCATTGGGGTCGGCATTGACGTGCATGAGCCGATGGGTAATATGGTCGTGGATATCGGCGGAGGCACGACGGAGATCGCCGTGATGGCGCTATCCGGTATCGTGGTTGCCGAGTCGATCCGTATCGCAGGAGATGAGTTAACGAATTCGATTGTAAACTGGTTTAAGAGACAGCACAACATTCTCATTGGTGACCGAACGGCGGAGATCATCAAGATCAATGTCGGGTCTGCCTGGGCACTTCCGCAGGAGATCGAGATCGAGGTCAAGGGCCGTGATCTTGTGACGGGCACACCGAAGAGCATTATCATTTCCAGCGAAGAGATCCGCATGGCTCTCAATGAGAACGTCACAACGATGGTTGAAGCCGTGCTGACGCTTCTCGAAAAGACGCCGCCCGAGCTGTCGGCAGATATCTACGACCGGGGGATCATACTCACCGGCGGTGGAGCTCTGCTTAAGGGGCTTGATGAGCGCCTGCGTCGCGAAACATCACTTCCTGTGCACATTGCCGAAGATCCGCTTACGGCCGTTGCTCGCGGTACCGGGAAGGTCCTCGAAGATCTTGATGCTTACTCATCGGTGCTCATTAAGTCGAAACGGTACTGATGCGCGGATTCATTGAATTCGTTGTCCGATTCAAGAACTACATCACCCTTATCACTCTTGTGGTGATGTCCCTGTCGCTGATGAGCATCGGGAACCTTTCAAAACTTGGAGGCTTCCGAGCGGTGATCGTCGGCTCTATCGGATGGATTCAATCAGTCTTCGCATGGATCCCAAACCCTGTTGCACTTAAGGCCGAGAATACTGCTCTGCGTGAGCTGAACCTTCAGCTCGCCGTTGAAGCAGCGCGTTCACGTCAGGCCACGCTCGAGAACACGACGTTGCGCTCGATGCTGCGTCTGCCGGCGCTCACGGATCATCGACTGATCGCTGCTGATGTGATCGGCAAGACAACAACCGAACAGCGTAACTATGCGACGATCAACAAGGGGCAGGCCGACGGTATCCGCGAGGGAATGAGTGTCATAAGCGACGCCGGGTTAGTGGGTATTGTCATCGGTGCCTCGGAGCACTACGCTATCCTTCAACTGCTGATAAACCGTGATACGCGTGTCAGCGCCAAGGTGCAGCGAACACGGGTCGACGGCATCTTACAGTGGGAAGGGGAGAACACTCTTGTGCTGAAGAACGTCCCGCGTACTCTCGATGTTCAGGATGGAGACCGCATACTGACGTCGAACTACAGCCCTCGGTATCCGGCGAATATTGTCATCGGTACCGTCCGCCAGTCGAGCGATGAGCCCAATACACTGTTTCGACGTATCGTGGTAGCACCTGCGGTGAACTTCTCCACGCTCGAGCAGGTCTTCGTGGTCGACGCCAAAGTCGACCAGGAACGTTCCGTCCTTGAGCGTGCAGTCGACGAGAGACTAACCAATAGAACTGCGCCATAACGAGCCCCCTCCAAGAGTGACATCATGGCAATGAATTTCGATCTGCGCTCATCCGAGTACGTCACCAATCCGGTGATCAGGTACATCGGCTATGGCGTTATCGCAATGATTTTGAGCGTTATCCATGTGGTGTTCCTGCGGTTTCTTGAGGTCAGCTCCGTGACACCCGATCTGCTTCTGATCTTCACGGTATGGATCGCTCTCGTTGAGGGGCAGTTCACGGGCATGATAGCCGGCTTTCTCTGCGGGCTGCTGTTCGACTTTGTTTCGACCGATGTGATCGGAACGAATGCGCTGGCAAAGACCATGGCCGGTTTCATCGCCGGATATTTTCATCGCCCGGGCTTTATCAAGGAGACCATCGGGAGCGCTCGTTTTATGATGATCGTTGCCGTTTCGGGATTCGTGCACAATCTGATCTACAACTTTTTCTTCCTGCGTCCGATGCAGGTGTCGTTTCTGATGTTCTTTGCTCAATACGGCGTCGCATCCACGCTCTATTCTACCGTGGCCGCTATCTTTCCGATGCTGTACGTGGCCCGCAAGAAGGATTAACTCACTGCCCGCCCCATGTCGCTAGGTTAGGGGGCTATGTGGATAATTCCGGTCCACCCGATACGTAGGCTCGTCGCAAATTGCTGGTTGTGGCCGATCTGACGTCAGCCACTCCTCATTTGTCCGACCTAGAGCAGCATGTACCTCTCAAAACTTGATATGGTGGGATTCAAGAGCTTTGGCCTGAAGACCGAGCTGGATTTCACCGATGGTGTAACCGCCATTGTCGGTCCGAACGGATGCGGCAAGACCAACGTTGTCGACGCGATACGTTGGGTTCTCGGCGAGCAGAAGACCTCGATGCTTCGTGCCGACTCGATGGATCAGGTGATCTTCAACGGTTCGCGTACCCGTAAGCCCCTTGGCATGGCCGAGGTGTCCCTGACAATTGAAAACAACAAGCAGATCCTGCCGACGGAGTACTCTCAGGTAGTGATCACACGCCGACTGTTCCGCAACGGCGAGAGTCAGTACTTGCTGAATCGCACGCAATGCCGGCTGCGCGACATCACGGACCTGTTCATGGACACGGGTATGGGCTCGGATGCGTATTCGGTCATTGAGTTGAAGATGATCGAAACCATTCTCAGCGACAAGGCTGATGAGCGCCGTCACCTCTTTGAAGAGGCCGCTGGTGTTACAAAGTACAAGGCACGCCGGCGTGAGGCACAGCGCAAGCTGGAGGCCGCCCAGCGCGATATCGCTCGTGTGCAGGATATCGCTCGCGAGGTCCAGAAGACAGTCAATTCCCTCGGCCGGCAGGCCGAAAAGGCCAAGCAGCATCAGGAGCTTTCGACGCGGCTGCGGGAGCTCGACCGTATTCTTTTTGCTTTTGAGTACGCAGAGGAGTATCTGCTTCTGACGCAGCTGTCGGCACGTGTTGCTGATGTTCGGCAGCGCCGGCAGCAATACGAGGAAGAGCTTGTCGCGCTGGAGTCTCGTGCACAGACGGCAGAGGCAGAGCATCAGCAGACGGAGACCGATCTGCGCGCCGCACTGGGTCATGAGAACGATGTACGCGCCTCTCTTGCCGATGTGCAGCAATCCATTTCCGTGCTCCACGAGCGCATCCATGCTACCGAGCGTGCGCTTGAGCGGCTCGACCGCGAGCAGGATGAATCGCAGACGCAGCAGTCAACGATGAGTGAGGAACTCGGAAACCTGCGCGAGCGGATGATCAGCGTCGACGCACAGATGACCGAGACGGCTGCGGCCCACGAGTCGCAGGGCAGCCTCACGCGTCAGGCTCTGGCCGTGCTTGAGAGCGCACGTCAGGATGTCGCCGCCCGACGTGATGAACTCGCCGCAGCGCGCACAACACTCACCGAGCGGGTTTCGGTAGCGGACCGCTGTCGGATCCAGATCGAGGCCCTTCACCGGCGTCGCACGGATATTGAACATCGCCAACGTCAGGCCCACGAGCGCCTGAACGAGGTCGAACAGCAGATTGCCAGGGAAGGGGCTGACCTGCCACAGATCGATCAGCAGCTGACCGAGGCAGAGTCGCGGCTCCACACGGCAGAACAGCGGCAGATCGAGCTTCAGGCCCGCAGAGAGACACTCCAGAAAGATTCCGAGGACCTCCGGTCGGCGCTGGCGCACAGCCGCGCTTCGTTGGAGTTTCTCAGCGGACTGGTCGATACGACCGAAAGCAGCAAGTTCCTGATGAACACTCCCGAGTGGCAGCCATCGGGAGAAAAACTCACACTGGCAGAGATCATCAATACCGATCCGGACTACCGTGTGGCCATCGAAGCGGCCCTTGGCGAAGCCGGACGCTACTTCGTGGTTGCCAGCCGTGCAGAGGCGCAACAGGCCATTTCCGCACTGTCAAAGAACAACGTCGGCAAGGCCACGTTCCTGTGTCGCGATGCCATCAGACCGGTTGCCGAGCCCCCTTCCACTGTTGATGCCGAAGGTGCAATCGGATGGGCCTCGGAGATCGTTAAGGCCGATGACCAGTTGCGCAGCGCCCTGCGTGGCGTGCTTGGTGGTACGCTTGTTGTCTCGTCCGTCGAAGCCGCATGGAGCGCTGTGACGCGTCCGGGCGTGCAGGCCGCCGTGACCCTGGCCGGTGAGATCGTTCATGCCAGTGGCGCCGTGCGCGGCGGTTCGGCCTCACGCACCGAAGGTGTGCGAGTTGGACGTCGTGAGCGGATCGATCAGCTTCGCACGTCCATTGAAGGACTTGAACGCGAAGTCGATGCCACCGACATGCAACTGCGCGAGGTCAAGGACGAGCTCGCTACGATCGATCTGCGGCGTCTTGGCGACGAGGTTCGCAAAGTGGCCCTGATGCGTAATGATCGCCAGCAGCGGATCGACTCGATGCGTTCACGAATCGAAGACGTCCATGCTCAGCAGGGGGCTCTGCATCAGGATCTGCTGACGATGCAGTCTGAACTTGATGGACTCTCAGCAGAGCTGACCGATGCCGAGTTGAATGTCACGCAGGCACAAACACACGCTTCTGCCATCCAGCTTCAGCTTGATGCGGCAGCGTCGGCCATGAGCGACCGTGAGCGTGAGCACACCGAACATGTGGCATCGCTGCGGAACGTGGAACTGCACCTTGTGCGCTTGCAGGGGGAGATGCAGACGCTTCGTTCAGACGAGGGACGTCTTGCGAGTCAGAGCATGACCATTGAGCAGCGCCGCGAGCAGCGCGACAACGAGCGCACGGACCTTCAGAATCAGCGCGGGCAGTTGCAGCAGGCACATCAGCAGCAGACCGAGCAGGCTGCGATCACCTCGGCACGGCTTACAGAGGCAAAGTCACAGCGCGAAGCGCTCGACTTGCGTGTGCGTGAGAGTGCTGCCACGGCAGCTTCTCTGGCTGACGACGTGCGCAGGTGTCGCAAGACGCTTGAGTCGGTCATCACCGAGCAGTATGATGCCGATGTTCGTCACAATGAGGTGAGCGTGCGGATGGAGTCACACGTACGCCGTGCAACCGAGGAGCTCGACATGCAGGTGCCGGATAATCCCGAAGCGCCTCAGACCGAGCAGTCCGTCGAAGAGATCCGCGCCGATGTCCAGGAACTGCGTCGACGTCTGACCACCATGGGGAACGTGAATTTCCTTGCTCTCGAGGAGCACGATCGTGAGAACGAGCGTCTTCAATTTCTAATCCAGCAGCTTGCCGATCTTACCAACAGCGAGCGTACGCTGAATGAGACGATCGCCGAGATCAATCAGACGGCGCGCGAGAAGTTCACGGCGACATTTGAGCAGATCCGGTCGAACTTCACGATGCTCTTCAAGATGCTTTTCAGTGAAGACGACGAGGCCGATCTGCAGATGATCGAGTCCGAGGATGGCGATCCGCTTGAATGCACCATCGACATCACTGCAAAGCCCCGTGGCAAGCGTCCTCACAGCATTGAAATGCTCTCAGGGGGCGAGAAGACGCTCACAGCCATCGCGCTGCTTTTTGGCATCTATCTCGTCAAACCAAGCCCCTTCTGCATCCTCGACGAGGTCGATGCGCCTCTTGATGATGCGAACATTGACCGGTACCTGAAGATCATCAGGAAGTTCTCCGAGAACACGCAGTTTATGATGATCACGCACAATAAGAAGACCATGGAGGCGGCCGATACGCTTTACGGCGTGACGATGGAAGAGCCTGCCGTATCCAAGGTTGTTTCTGTTCAGCTTTCGGGAAAAACGGCGGCATAACCGAACTTTGCAGTCGAATCGTCATACCACCAGACCAATCCACCGAGGTTCATCATGCGCGCCGCATTCGCCCTAGTTCTCGCAGCACTGCTTTGCGGAACACTTCCCGTTATGGCTCAGGAAGCTGAGCCGGAGCCGATCATCCTTACCGAGCTGACGTCGGCATCGATCGGCAAGGTCTGGGTCGCGATCAAAAAGTGCATGGAGGAGGTTGGATGTCCCAAGCCTCAGGCATACACCGAGCCCGGCTCTACCGATGACGATGGTCCGATGAAGGGTAAATGGGTGTCTGAGTACTGCATGCTCCAGCAGGGCACGGATTCTGTGAAGGCCTACATCAAGAAGTATTCAGAGATACCACGCATTCGCGGAGGCATCTGGAGCACGTGCCGTGTGCAATATACCTTCAACATCAAGGAGGTGGAAGACGGCAAGACGAAGATCATCCTGCGCGCTCAGATGTCGGGCTACGAGGAGTTCATCACGCAGTCAACGCATTTCTGGCCCTCCAATGGCAACCTCGAGCGGGAGATGATGGCTCGGCTGCTCAAGTATGCTACCGCCGGCGGGAACTAGGACTCTGCCGGGCCCCCTTCGGCGGGGATGATCTCATACTGTGCGACCTTGATGTCGAAGGTCGTGCCGGGCTTATAGTGCTGCTTCATCTGCTCGTCCAGAGCTGCTTCGACGCGCACGGTTGCCCAGCATCCCCCGTGAAACTTCACGACTTCGGCCATGTACAAGGGGCGGCCGTTCATGGCAACGGTATAGTGCTGTCCCGGGGTAAACTCTGTTACCGGGACCTTGTCGTGTTCGATCTTCATGCTGATTCCTGGCAAAGTTCTGAGTGAAGCGCACGCACCACGAAGGGGGCTAATGGGGTGGGTACGACGATCGTTGCGGCCCGGTCGTGCATGTTCGTGGTCACGTCGATCCCGTCAGCATGGGAGCTGCCGAGACTTTCAAGCACGCGCATGATCGCCCGAAGCGATTCTTCGAGCGTAACGAACAGCACCGTCACGGACGTCATTTCTTCGTTGTCGACCGTGGCGATCATCACCGGCGCTGTGGCCGTCTTGGCATCAATGAGTGTGCCTTTATCGTCGGGCGCAAGCGCCGATGCGATCCGTATGGGAATGCCACAGGTTTCGGCCGGATCGATCATCGTTGGGTAGATCAGTTTCAGTCCATACGAAGCTGCGATGCGGGCCTGATCGTACTGCAGGTGCCGCACGGTGTAGCCCGAAGGGCAGATCATCGGGTCGGCCGTCTGCACACCCGCCACATCGGTCCAAATCGTGATGCTGCTCGCGTCGAGACACGATGCGAGCAGCGATGCCGAAAGGTTCGAGGATTCGCGTCCCATCGTTGTTGTTTCACCCGACTCGGTGGAGGCCACAAAGCCCTGGGTGACCCATGTGGTGCCTTGCGTTTCCAGCAGATGCCGCACCCGACGGCGCGTTGGTTCCGTCAGGGGGCGAGCCACCCCATACTGTTCATCGGTCATGATCAGCGTTCGCGCATCCACCTCCGAGATCGCAATCCCGGCCTCTTGCAGTGCCGCAGCGGCCAGCGTTCGCGCAAGGTCTTCGCCCGTGGCCATGATCCTGTCGAGCGTCCGCGACGAGCACTGCCGTGTGACCTCTACGCTTCGGCACAGACGGCGCGCCACGTCGAGTATCTCTGTCAGCGCATGCGTCAGCCGTCGGCGGCGTATCGGGTCGGCACCTATGCTTGCGGCAAGTTCTGCGTGCACCGTGGCGATAGAATCGAGCAGGGTTGATGCCTCGCCCCCTTGGCCGCGCAGTGAACATGCCGCCGCCGCAGCAAGGCTGCGTGTGGTGTTCCCGACGGCGCTGACCACCACCACGCAAGGATCCGACTGGCGGTCCCGGATGATCGAAGTCATGGCCTCAAAGCCACGGGGTGTGCGAAGCACCGCACCGCCAAATTTCTCCACAGTCATAGGCGGCAAAATAGCAACCGCAGAATCACGCAAGTGGATATGCCAAGGGGTCTTGCACAGAATCCACGGTCTCCGTAGCTTTGCCGTTCATTTTTCACCAGAACATTCATTCCGCTCGGCGGAGAAGAACGTCATGGCAAAGCAGCAAACATTCGGTGACAAGGGCAAAAAGAAGGCCGGCGACACCAAGATCAGCGTCAAGGTCATCAAGGCCTTCCGTTCCGACAAGGGTACGGTCAAGTACATGGAACGGTTCGTCAAGGTTGACGACATTGGCCAGGTCGACAAGATCGATTTTTCGAGGTAAGCAATGAAAAAGGGAATTCACCCCGCATACAAAACCATCGACATCCTGATGACCGACGGCTCGACGTTCAAGACACGTTCGTGCTTCAAGGGCGATCGCATGGTGTTGGAAATTGACTCCAAGTCGCATCCGTTTTATACCGGACGCCAGATGCTGGTTGACACGGCAGGCCGTGTTGACCGCTTCAAGAAGCGTATGGAAAAGACGAAGGCCGTGCGCGACGCCAAGGGTCAGAGCAAGTAACAAGGAGATATCACTGTGGCAATGCCATCATCACCAAATCCGAATACGATCAATTCGCCGTTCCGCCAAAAGCGGAACCAGCCGAAGAAGCGGACAAACCCGCTGAAGAAGTCGCGCATGATCGACTACTTGGATCCGAAGTTCCTGGGTCGTTTCACCAACGATCAGGGCAAGATCCTTCCACGTCGCATCACGGGTGTTACGGCTCTTCAGCAGCGTCGTCTGGCTCGTGCGATCAAGTACGCACGTCATCTGGCGCTTCTGCCGTTCGTCGCTCAGGATACTCGTTAAGACCATTCCGTCGTGGTGCGGATCACCTCCTCTACGAGGGGGAGAAGAAACATCACACACTGGGGCGTCGCCAAGCGGTAAGGCAGCGGGTTTTGGTCCCGCCATGCGTAGGTTCGAATCCTGCCGCCCCAGCTCACGATCACTAGTCGGAACTTCATCGCGTGAACTCGGACGTTAAGATCGTTGCCGGAAGATCCAATCCAGACTTTGCTCTGAAGATTGCCCGTGCAATGAATCGCGAGCTGTCGCAAGTTGCGATCCGCAACTTCAGCGACGGTGAAATCTGGGTCAAGTATGAAGAGAACGTCCGCGGGGTCGACCTCTACATCGTCCAGTCAACGTTTGCCCCCTCGGACAATTTGATGGAGCTGTTGATGTTGATCGATGCGGCAAAGCGTGCCTCGGCACGTCGCATCACGGCAGTGATCCCGTACTTTGGATATGCGCGTCAGGACCGGAAGGATCAGCCCCGTGTGGCGATCACGGCCAAGCTCGTAGCAAATCTGCTCGTGCAGGCCGGTGCTAACCGGATCATCACGATGGACCTGCACACGCCTCAGCTTCAGGGGTTTTTCGACATCCCACTGGATCACCTATACGCGTCAAGCGTCACGGTTAAGGCACTTCAGGGACTGGGTCTTACGAATGTTGCGGTAGCTGCGCCTGACGTCGGTGGTGTGAAACAGGCTCGAGCCTATGCCAAGATGCTTGGTGACGCCGATCTGGTGGTTGTCGACAAGCGTCGACCAAAGCACAATGTTGCCGAGGTGATGAATATCATCGGCGAGGTGCAGGGCAAGAACGTGGTGATTGTCGATGACCTTATCGATACAGGTAGCACGTTTGTGCAGTGTGCCGAAGCCCTCAAGAAGCAGGGGGCCAACCAGATCATCGGTGTCATAACACACCCGGTGTTTTCCGGTGCGGCTGTCGAGAAGATCAGCGCCAGTGAGGCATTGACGAAGCTCTACGTGACGGATACCATCCCTCTTCGTGAGAGCAACAAAAAAATTGAAGTTTTGAGCGTTACGGGGCTCTTCGCTGAGGCGATTAACCGTACGCATGACAATCAGTCGATCAGCTCACTGTTCGAAAAGAACCAGGGCTAATCGGTTTTTCTCGTGATCAGCAACGCAACCCGAAGGATCATCTCATGAGTCAGGTTACACTTCCAGCAGAGCCACGCACGCCAGGTGCGGCAGAAGCCAAGAAACTTCGCGCTAACGACCGCGTGCCAGGCGTGTTTTACACCAACGGTGAGGAAGCCGTACACTTTTCCGTGTCGACGCTTGCTCTGCGTCCGGTGGTTTACACATCAAAGGCACAGGCTGTGCGCCTTAGCATCAATGGTCAGGACCGCCTGAGCGTCCTGAAGGAAGTGTCGTTCGACCCGATCTCGGACAAAATCCTGCACTTCGACCTCCTCGGTGTGCGCGAAGGCGAGCCGATCGTGGTCAAGGTTCCAGTTCACGTCACCGGTCTTGCCATTGGAGTGCGCGAAGGCGGCACGCTCGAGCACGCATTGCACAAGACGTCGATCAAGGTCGACCCAGCAAACATCCCAACGCACATTGACGTCGATGTTTCTCAACTGGGCAAGGGGCAGAACATTCACATCTCTGACCTCAACGTTCCAGGTGTTGAGTTCCTCGAGCGCCCAGGCACCCTTGTCGCCGCCTGCCACGCTCCAAAGGTGGTTGCTGTCGAAGAAACGGCAGCTCCGACGAAGAAGGGCAAGAAGTAATTACGGGATTACGGGATTACGGAATTACCCAGTACCCAGTACCCAGTACCCAGTACCCAGTACCCAGTACCCAGTACCCAGTACCCAGTAC
>CANHFG010000026.1 GCA_947459875.1 Ignavibacteria bacterium | reverse complement strand
TGACGGGTACTGGGTACTGGGTACTGGGTACTGGGTACTGGGTACTGGGTACTGGGTACTGGGTACTGGGTACTGGGTACTGGGTACTGGGTACTGGGTACGCACCGTCATTCCTGCGAAGGCAGGAATCCAGATGTTTGAACGAACACAGTTGTTTTGACCATGAAAACCCTCAAAGAACAGTTTGACATTCTTTCTGACGGCGCTGTTGATCTTCTGCCGCAGGAGGACTTCATGCGAAAGCTCGAGCGGAGTATTGCCACCGGCAAGCCCCTTCGCGCGAAGTTGGGGCTGGATCCGAGCCGGCCGGACATCCATATCGGCCATGCCGTAGTTCTTAACAAGCTGCGGCAGTTTCAGGATCTGGGCCATACTGTGGTGCTGATCATTGGCGACTTCACGGCCATGATCGGAGATCCGACGGGTAAGTCCAAGACGCGGCCTGCGCTAACGCTGGACGAGACCCGTGAGAACGGCAAGACCTATGTCGAGCAGGCAGCGAAGATCCTTGACATGTCACGCACAGAGGTGGTGTACAACTCACAGTGGCTTGATTCGATGTCCTTCCGTGACGTCATTACGCTGTCGGCCAAGTACACCGTGGCACAGCTGCTCGAACGCGATGACTTTACCAAGCGCTACCGCTCCGGTGAGCCGATCAGTGTTCACGAGTTTCTCTATCCCCTATCGCAGGCCTATGACTCCGTTGCCGTGCGCAGCGACATAGAACTTGGCGGTACGGATCAGAAGTTCAATCTTCTCGTCGGCCGCGAGATCATGAAGGCCTACGGACAGGAACCGCAGTGCATCCTGACGATGCCGATCCTGGAGGGGACCGACGGCGTGGAGAAGATGAGCAAGTCACTCGACAACTACATCGCGCTGACCGATTCAGCCAAGGACATGTTCGGCAAGACGATGTCCATTCCCGATTCTCTGATCGCGCGCTACTACCGCTACGCCTGCTTTGCAGGGGGCGAAGACGTTGCCCGCATGGAGTCGGAGCTCGCGGCGGGCACCTTACATCCGCGTGCAGCCAAGGTTCATGTTTCAGGCAGTCTCGTCGACCGTTATCACGGCGAAGGATCCGGCAAGGAAGCCCTGGACGAGTTCGAGCGGGTGTTTGTGAAAAAGGACATCCCGGATGTCATCGAAGAGACGGTGCTCGATGGGACGTCGCTGGACATCGTCACGATCCTTACGTCTGCCTCCATGGCGCAATCAAAGAGCGAGGCCCGCAGGCTGATCCAGCAAGGGGGCGTTTCGATCGATGGCACCAAGATCACCGATCCGGCCGCATTGATCGACCTGCAATTGCCGGTGATCCTGCGCGTTGGCAAGCTGCGATTTCTTCGGATCTCCGGACGATGATGCTTCACGTGGTCGATGCCGGTGCGGCAAGGGGCGAAGACAACATGCGTCTTGACGTGGAGCTTGCCGACCGCGTCCGGAGCGGCGCGGCTGCGGCAACCATGCGACTTTATACGTGGGAGCCCTGGTGCGTTTCTCTCGGTAAACATCAGCCCCGTAGCGCCGTGGTTCAATCAGACATCGAAGCACGAGGATTTGATCTCGTGCATCGACCAACCGGTGGACGCGCCGTGCTGCACGCTGACGAGGTAACGTACTGCGTTTGCATGCCGGTGATCGACAGCCTGGAAGCGCGCCGGTTATACGCCGAGATTCATACCCTTCTGTACGGGGCGCTGCGGCTGCTTTCGCATGAACTGATGTTCGCGGCCATTGATTCCGATCTGCGCACGCACTATGCCTCGAGCGGCCCCATGGGTCAGGCGTGTTTCACCTCACATGCGCGGACGGAGATACTCTGGCACGGACGCAAGGTTGTCGGCTCGGCCCAGCGCGTGATCGACGGCGTCTTGCTGCAGCACGGGTCTATCCTCTGCGGCGCCGGTCACGAGCAGCTGGCCGATGTGGTCAGTGCCACCGATGCTGACCGAGAGCAGTTGCGACACACCATAACCGGCTCGAGTGCCACACTTAGTCAGGCGGCCGGCAGAACAGTTACGGCCCGCGAAGTTCTCGACGTGATCGCATCGAACGTCGCCCGCACGCCGATCAGCGGGCCGCTTCTCGCGGACGCGCAACACTGATCCCCGTCCACGAGTCAATCCGGGACACAACATCGGCGAGGTAGCCGTCGAGGATGACCTGCTTCTTTGTCGACGAGGCATGCATCAGGCGTGCCCGGTTGCCTTCGCGCACCACGATGCCGGTGTGTGCATAGTCGAGACCCTTCTTTGACGTCACGATCGCGATGATGTCACCATCCTTGAGCTCTGACTCGATGCGTGCAATGCGGTCTCTGGCGATCACGAACATGGTCGCTCGCTGCAGACGAGCCTCGATCTCGGCAATTCGGCGCACCGCAGCGGTATCCTGCCGCAGAGCCGGATACAACTGCGGGTGGGTCGACATGAAGTCGACCTTCATGCTCATCGGCGTGCCGCCAAGTGACTGGCTAACATCCTCCACTACCCCCTTGGCCACATTATCCAGAAACCACTCCGTGGTGTAATGAAGGCGGCTTGTGTAGCCGTCGAGGATCCCGGCGCGGTATCGAGTCTGCGTCACACTCGAGCGCAGATCGTCGAACGAGGTACGTCCACGCTGGAGGTTGCGCGCAAGGTTCAGCACCGTCTCAAAAAAGGTCACGCAGTCAAGTCCGTCAAGACTGATGCGGCAGACCTCGGGTCCATCACCTTCTAAGGTTCCTCCTACATACGGCGTCGTCAGAAGTTCACGTCCAAGTCGTGTCATCAACTGACCAATTGGAAGGCGCGTCCACCCCGAATCCCTGGCCAGGGCTGCGAGCGCATCTGCACGCCGAACCGACGATGGCGTCTGCGCATGGGCGCATACTGCCAGGGCCAGCACAATGGTAACACTGACGATCGCAACTGTGCGACGGATCATGCGCGTTCGCCCAGCGTGCGGATGCCAACTTCGGCGAGCTGACGATCATCGACGCCCGCGGGACATCCATCCATAAGTGACAGACCGGAGGTTGTCTTGGGGAAGGCGATCACGTCGCGGATGTTCTCTGTCTGACACAGCAGCATCACGAGTCGATCAAAACCGAAGGCAATTCCTCCATGAGGGGGCGCACCGTAACGCAGTGCATTCAGGAGAAATCCGAACTTCAGCTCAGCGTCCTCACGGCTGAAACCCAGCAGGTCGAACATCCGCTGCTGCACCGGATTGGTATGGATACGTATCGATCCGCCGGCAGCTTCATAACCATTGATCACAAGGTCATGCGCCACGGCACGGGCATGCGTTGGGTCGCTGTCGAGAAGATGCAGGTCCTCATTCAGCGGCGCTGTGAATGGGTGGTGACGCGCGATCCAGCGTGATTCTTCTTCGCTGTATTCAAGAAGCGGAAACTCCAGCACCCAGTGGAACGAATACGTTCCCGCGAGCTGATCCAGTATGCCGCAGCGGCGGGCGATCTCGGTTCGCAGAGCGCCACCGATCGTGCAGGCCCGTTCCCACTCGCCGGGGAAGAACAGCAGCAGGTCGCCATTGTCAGCACCAAGCGCCGCGCAGAGCTGCGTAGCCTCATCACCGGCGAGTTGCTTGACAAACGATCCGGAGATCTCGCCGTCGACCATTTTCAGCCAGGGAAGCCCCTTGGCACCATACTTCTTGGCGTGCTCGGTGAGTTCGTCGATCTGCTTGCGCGAGAAGCTCCCGCATGACGTAGCATTCAGGGCCATCACCACGCCGCCGTCGGAAACAGCAGAGGCAAAGATCCCGAACGAGCTGTCCTTGACAGCAGATGACACGTTTTGCAGCTCCAGTCCATAGCGCACGTCCGGCTTATCCGAACCATATCGGCTGAGAGCTTCGTGGAAACTCATCCGTCGGAACGGAACCGGCACATCGACATTTAGGATCTCCTTCCAAGCTGTGGCGATAAACCGTTCCGTCAGCGAGAGGATGTCCTCCTGCGTAACGAAGGACATCTCAACGTCGATCTGTGTGAACTCCGGCTGCCGGTCTGCTCGCAGATCCTCATCGCGGAAGCACTTGACGATCTGCATGTATTTGTCAAAGCCCGAGACCATCAGAAGCTGCTTGAACAGCTGCGGTGATTGCGGCAATGCATAGAACCGTCCCTTGTTCATGCGACTCGGCACAAGAAAATCGCGGGCCCCTTCGGGTGTGGACTTTGTCAGAACGGGTGTTTCAACTTCGACGAATCCCTCCTGCTCGAAGAACCGGTGCGTGATCTGATAGAGCTTGTTGCGAACCAGGAAGTTCCTCTGCAGCGACGGCCGGCGAAGGTCCAGATACCTGTGCATGAGACGCAGTTCTTCATTCGTTGCAAGATCATCGACGATCTCAAACGGTGTCACCTCAGCGGCATTGATCACACCGATATCGTCGGCCAGAACTTCAATCAGTCCCGTCGGGATGCGCGGGTTGGGATTCTCGCGCATGCGCACCCTTCCTTTCACCCACAGAACATACTCTGAACGCACCGGATCGATGGCCGAGGCCAGTTCCGGCGAATACGACGTGTCGACAACTACCTGTGTCAGACCATACCGGTCACGCAGATCGATAAAGATCACGCCTCCGTAGTCGCGTCGGGCGTTGACCCAACCATTGAGCGTTACGTGCGTGCCGTCATCTGATGGACGAAGCTCTCCGCAGGAGGATGTGCGCTTTTGAAACTGCATAGGGGTTGTTTACAAGGAAAAGTGAACGCGGAAATTACGCATGGCCCGGCTTGTTCTCGGTGGTGGCCACGATCATCTGATCCACCGCATGAACGATGTCTTCAACGGGAATCGTCTCGAGTGCGCCGCGTGTGGTGACGCATGGCCAGCATGGTGTACCGTATGGGAACCACGGCATGATTCCGCGCGAGTCCTGAGAAAACAGCACAACCGATGGAACGCGATAGGCCGCCGCGGCATGGACGGCGGATGTGTCCGGTGTGAGCAGCATGTCAGCCGATGCAAGGCAGGCGGCAAACATGGCATACGATGCTTGTGGTTCGGCAACGCGGATGCCACTGGCCTGTCCGATCCGACGTGCGATCTCAGCATGCATGGGTGCAGACAGGATGCAGAGCTGCATACGCCCCTTCTCGGGCCCGGCCCATCGATCGGAGATCTGACGAAGCAGTTCGATCATCTTGGTCTCGGGATACATACGGTGAACATCTGATCCGGAGATGTTGACGGCCAGAAGAGGTCGCTGCGATCCGTCGCGGATGAGTCCGACAGCGGTAGCGCGCTGCAGATCGGTCAGAGGAAAGGTCAGCCGTAGTTCTTCGTCCCGGAGGTCGACGCCAAGCGGCCAGAGCAGCCGGGCTATGCGTTCGACGATATGCACGCGGGTCTGATCGGCAAGGGGCACGACATGCGTGTACACGCCGCGATTGACCTTGTCGACGCCGATGGCCATGCGCGCCTGTGCCCCGGAGATCAGCAGTGCCGAGGTCGAAGAGGCATTATCCATGAGGTCGATCACCAGGTCATAGCGTCGACGTCGCAAAGCGCGACGCAGCACAAGCAGGTGCAGCAGCGATTTTCGAAAGACATGAACGTGATCGATCTCTGAATCAACGGCCTGACGAACCGAGATGTTATTCGTCGACATCACCATGTCGATCTCTGCTTGGGGAAGAAGGCGCCGCAGTTCTCGAATCACCGGCGTGCTGACGAGCACATCACCGATGCGATCCTGCCGCAGAAGCAGCACGCGGCGCAGCGAAGAGTGTCCGATGACGTCCTTCGCTTCTGACACCAGCATGGGCTGGCCACTTCGTCCGACGCGCCCGTTGTAAAAGCGCCGCACGGCTAGTTCCAGGCGTTTGATGAATGTCTCTGCCACCGAAGAGTCCTAACCGATGAGATGTCGATACACGTCGGCCGTGGCGCGAGCCGTGGCGTCCCAGGTGAACTTCTGACTGTGCGCCAGACCTTCTTCGCGACGCTGCCGGACAAGGTCGTCGTCGTCGATACACCGCATCATCATGTCGGCGATCTGCTCAACGTTCGTCGGATCGACATACAGTGCCGCCTCGCCCCCTACTTCGGGAAGAGACGTTGTATTGGAGGTGATCACCGGGCATCCGCATCGCATGGCTTCGAGCACCGGAAGGCCGAAGCCCTCACCCAATGTGGCAAACGCCAGAGCACGGGCCGAAGACATGATCTGGATCATGGCGCGTGTTGGTACGTCGGTGATGATACGGATCGAGGGGTCGCTTACTACCGAACTGTTCTCTTGACGAAACCGGGCAACGGCCTGCTCGCCCCCTGCCATCATGAGCACGAACTGGGCATTGCTGCGCACCGACTGGGGCAGCGTGGTCCAGGCATACATCATACGATGCAGGTTCTTGCGCGGATCGACGCGTCCGACAAACAGCACGTATGGCCGGGTAAGACCATAGGTCTTTCGAATGTCCTCGTGCATGGGAGTAGGCACAAACTCATCGCCCGCCGCAAGGGGCGTAACAGTGATCGGCAATCGACACTTGGGAAAATACTCGTGGATGGTTCCGGCCACATACGCCGACGGACAGACGATCGCACTCGAGGCCGCAAGATGACGTCGCACGCGTCCAGGGAAACGTCGGGCAAGGTATCCGTCGATGCCCATATCGGGATACATCGGAAAAAGATCATGGATCGTGGTCAGGATCGGCCGCTTTGACGGGATGATCTTACCCGGTGAGAGGAGATGCACCACATCGGCTTTCTGCGCAGCTGAGGAGAGTCTGCTCCGCCGCACAAGCCTCATAAGCGGACGCAATGGCGCACCAAGTCGACGTTCATTAGGAAGACAGTCGTCAACGACCACACGACGATCATGATCGAAGTACTTCTGTACAGCGGCGGCGTCGCGCTCATTGACCGCTACCGTGCAGGTCAGGTCAGCCTGCGTGCGCAGAAGCCCATTGATCAACTCACGCGAATAGCGTTCGATCCCGCTGCGACCAAGGATGGTGCTGGCATCAAACGCGACGTTCATCAGAGCACAGCTCTAGCCGATCAGGCCACTTCGTGGGCAACGTCATAGCTGACGCTTGTGGCCAGGGCGTAGATCTTCTCGATCGAGGATGCGATGGCAGCTGTTGATGCTGGATCATCGGAAGCCTCGTACGCTTCGGCGTTAGGATACACGTACACTTCCTGGAAGTGGTTGTGCTTGCCCTTCGTCTCGTACAGTGAGAATGCTACGTCTGAGTTCGCGTAGAAGTCGCGCACGGATGCAACGGCGGCCAGATACTCGGAACGCTTGCCATCCGGAATCGAATATGATACGCTGAAGAGAACTTTCGACATGTACGAGGACCTCGTTGTGGTTGAGTACGAATTTACGGTTCAAGTCAGAGGTGTCTGTGCCGAACTTTTCAACACGCCACTGCACGAGCCCGTTAGAACGAACATGTTTGACGAATCGTGTTTGCGATCAGTTCCGAATTTGGCAGCACGGCCTGCTCGAGCGTAGGCGCAAACGGCGTTGGTGCATCAAATGCCGCAACGCGCTTGACAGGCGCATCGAGGTATGCAAAGGCCTTGTCGGCAATACGTGCCGCGATCTCTCCGCCGAAGCCGGCCGTGAGAACGGCCTCGTGGGCGATCACTGCACGATGTGTTTTGCGGACAGACTCAAGAACTGTTTCTTCGTCGAACGGCACGAGCGTGCGGATGTCGACGATCTCAATGTCAATCCCCTCCGAGGCCAGCACGTCCGCGGCAGCAAGCGCCATGTGGACCGCCGAACCGTAGCAGATCACGCTGCAGTGCGTTCCCGGACGCACCACGCGGGCCTTGCCTAGAGGAACGATATACTCACCCTCTGGAACCTCACCTTTGATCTTGCGGTACAGACCCTTGTGTTCAAAAAACACCACGGGATCATCATCACGCATTGACGCCGTCATCAGCCCCTTTGCATCATCGGCAAAAGCCGGGCATACCACTTTGAGTCCGGTGGCATGGGCAAACCATGCTTCCGAATTGCGACTATGAAATGGATTGGCTCCGACACCACCACCGGATGGTCCGCGCACGACCATCGGCACGGGTATCGACCACCGGTAGGCCGTCGTGCCAGCCACGGTCACCAGTTGATTAAAGCCGTTGGTCACGAAATCCATGAACTGCATTTCGGCAACCGGTCGCATGCCGTTGAGTGCCGCGCCGATGGACGCACCGATGATCGCCGCTTCACTGATCGGTGCATCGATCACTCTCGTAGCGCCAAACTCGTCGAGAAAACCTTTCGTGAGCTTGAACGCCCCTCCATAGGTACCGATGTCCTCACCGATAAGAAAGACGCGCTCATCACGTCGCATTTCAAGGCGAATAGCATCGGCAATAGCCTCTAGGTAGGTCATTTGCATATCAGTGCTGCTCCCCTGCTGGCGTCATGAATACGTTTCGAAGTCCCTCCTCGGCCGCCGGCCACGGTCTTTCCAGTGCACGGTCGATCGCCTCGATCATCTGTGACAGGATCTCTGCGCGCATGACCTCGGCATCGGCACGAGCGATCACACCATCGGCGTCAAGCCGGTCGATATATCTCTCGACAGGGTCCTTGGCCGACCATTCTGCGAGCATCTCCTTGGGCACATAGGAGAAGTCGTCGTGCTCGGCGTGTCCGCGCATACGCATGGTCAGCGTCTCGATCAGCGACGGACCTTCGCCGCGCCGTGCGCGTTCGACCGCATCAAGACAGGTAGCATAGACCAGCTCAACGTCGGTTCCGTCGATCGTTACGCCATGCATTCCATAGCCGCGCGCCCGATCGCTGAGGTGCTCACAGGCAAACTCAAGTGAATTCGGTGTCGAGTACGCGTACTGGTTGTTTTCAATGATCAGGATCAGCGGCAGCTTGTGCACCGAGGCAAAGTTCAGTGCCTCGTGCACTTCCCCGACCTGCGCGCCGCCGTCGCCGATGTATGTCATCGACACGGTGGTGATTCCACGCATGGCATCGGCCATCGAGAATCCGGCAGCCACGGGGATCATCGCACCAAGATGCGAGACGTTGCCATAGATGCGCAGGGCAGGATCGGCATAGTGCCCGGTGCCATCGGTGCCGCGCATCTGACTTCCCTCGCGGGCAAGGTGATTGATCATCAACTGATCAAGCGACTGACCAAAGACGAAATGTCCACCAATGTTTCTGTGCATCGGGAACAGCACGTCGCGTGTTCGATCAAGCGCCATAGCGCTGCCGACGCTGACGGCTTCATTGCCAAGCTGCGAGTAGACTCCGCCAAAGGCCTTACCCTGACGGTAGAGTCGAAGCATTGCCGTGTCGAACTCTCGGGCCATGAGCATGTACCGCAGCATCTGCGTGCGCATCGGACCCGGAACCGACTGATCTTTCTTACGTGCCATGATCAGGTGTGATGTGAGCAAAGAGTACAAAAATACGCAAGCCCCCTGCAGCCGAAGCTTTCAGGGGGCGTGCAGAGCGTATCGTGCTGGGGCACGATCTTACTTCTTCTTATGCTTCTTGACGTCGGCTACGGTCACCGTTGGACCGGAGTTTCCAAAACTGTTATACACGTAGGTGATCACCGAAGCGATGTCCTCGTCTGTGTACTTCTTTGGCAGCGGTGCCATCACGCCATTGTACTCTTTGCCATTGACCTTGATCTTGCCACTCTTTCCATTGACAATTTCCTTGATGATCTGCGGCATGGGAGTGTTCTTCAGATAATCGCTCTTGGCAAGGGGCGGATAGACTGCCCCAAGTCCCTGTCCATTGGCCTGATGACACGTCTTGCAATACTCGGTGTAGACCTGCTGACCGCGCGCCATCATTTTTGCCTTGTCATTGGCCACCGATGCCTGTGCGGCAAAAACCAGAGCGATGACGGCGAAAACCATGAACCTGTTCATACCTGCCTGCTTCCCTGAAGAATGATTGTACATTGAACGGGACAAATATCGGACATCTTTGTCTGAATTACAAGAGTGCGCACGACTGTTTCCTCCGACCAATGGCAATCATTTTCCACAGCAACCATTGTGGACGTGCACGCCATCCGATGCAATGAGCTTGGGTGACACGTACGGAACATCCAAAGAGAGTCCTCTGAGCAGGACGACCATTCCGACAACAAGCATCACATAGGCCATCGCAGATTGCAGACGCGCCTGGCCCGCAGAGGCAAGACGCCGCAGCAGATTGCCGATGCCAACGAGTGCCGGCAGTGTAACAAGGCCGAACGATGCCAGAAAGATCACACGAAGCGGCAGGTCCGGAATGGTTGCCGAAGCGATGACGGCCGACAATGAAACCCCGCACGGCAGCAGGCCGTTGACAATACCCATGACCAGTGGCCGAGTAGCAGGGAGTTGTGCCGAGGCACGTGTGATGTGCACACCAACGCGGCGCATCACACGCGCAAGCGCTTCGGGCACACGGACGTGTCCGCCGAAGATCTGTACCAGAGCTAACAGCACCAGTAGCACACCGGAGACGATCGAGACCGTCGATCCGATAACGACGATCCGCAGTGCATCACTGACTGCTCCGATAAGCAGGCCCAGTACGATGTAGGTTGATATCCGGCCCACGTGATGCAACACAAGAGCATTGCCTGCGGCCGCGCCACGACCCTTCGTACCGGCGAAGATGCTCATGAGCGGACCGCACATGCCCACGCAGTGCAGCCACGATGCCAGACCAAGAGATGCGCCGGCGATAAGGACTTCGATCACGACTCTACCCGCACAACGGTGTCGATCTGGACGTCCTTCGACTGCGAGGTCCAGCGCACTTCAACACGCCATACCCCCGATTTCAGACCATGAGTCATCACCACGTAGCCACGTTCATCGGGCGAGCGCAGGATCATCTGGCGATCCAGCGAAGGATCATCAGCACGACGAAACCGGAAGACCACATCGCCATCGACGATCAGCTGCTGTGATGACAGAAGGCTAAGTGATTCGCCCTCATGTGCGACACGAGCGCCGAGGGCGCGAGCGCGATATCGTGCAGCCGAGACCTCATCATGGCGCAGAGCATCCTCGTAGTAGTGCTCGCTGGTAAGATCGACACGCTGCGTCATGGCAAAGCCGACGAAGGCCAGCGTGCCACAAGCGAACAATGCATAGACGATGACGATGTTGCGTCCCCAGGTGCTGACTGACTTGCTCATGCTTGTGCTCTGAAGTTAGGGTCCGACAAAAGATGTCTTCAACGACTGCACACCATCAGGTGTTTCGACATCGACAATGACCTGCATAGCCCCCTTTTCATGGAACTCTTCATGGTCATCACGGTGGCTTTCTCTGCCGTCCTCCGATGCCGATTGCATCGTCAGGATAAACCGTGCGTTCACGATCTGCTCGCCCCGTAGAACACTCGGCAAGCCCAGTGGCTGAAGACGCATTCCAAGGGGCTCACGCACACGGATCAACACCGGCATGTTTCTATTGGTTTTGTTGATGAGCCGAACCTGATAGAAGTTGGCAAGGCCCTGAGGCGTCTGCACCCATGTACTGCCGGCTTGACGAAGGATGACCACATCGAGCGATGAGCGCATCGCAAACAGCGTAACGACCGTACTCATCAGCACAAGCCAGACGATGCCGTAGGCAACGATGCGGCGGGTCAGAAACGACTGCCGCTTGCCGCTACGGATAGAAGTCAGACTGTCGTATCGGATAAGCCCGCGATCGAGTCCGACCTTATCCATGACCTCATCACAGGCATCAATACAGGCTGTGCATCCGACGCACTCAAGCTGGATTCCATTTCTGATGTCGATACCGGTTGGACAGACCGTAACGCACTGATGACAGTCGAGGCAGTCACCCGATCCGGCGGGACGTGAAAATGTCTCGCCATTAGCCAGTGCCGCGCGTTGAGCCACGACGTCCTGACGCGACCATTTCGAACGGTCCTCGCCGCGGACATGATCGTACGAAACGGTGACGGTTTTGTCGTCGACCAGGGCCGACATATACCTGCCGTAAGGACAGGCGATCAGACATGCCTGCTCACGGAACCGGTAAAAGACCATAAAGAACACACCGGTGAAGAAGACCAATCCGACAAACAACTCGACGTGCGCCATCGGGCCGTCGGC
Source organism: Ignavibacteria bacterium (assembly GCA_947459875.1). Classification (GTDB taxonomy): domain Bacteria; phylum Bacteroidota; class Ignavibacteria; order Kapaibacteriales; family Kapaibacteriaceae; genus UBA10438. The sequence goes on along the minus strand of CANHFG010000026.1, from coordinate 12,730 downwards.
GATGTATCTCAGTAGCACATCGCTGGAGATCACATACGAGAGGAACGTATTGGCGATCAAAAAACTCAACGCGAAGAAGATCACGAACTTGATCCCCGTCCGCGTGATGCGATCGGCATTCCACGGTCCGGCATGACGCTTGGCCTGCTCCACTGGCGATCCCTCAACCAACCATTCGATCTTGCGAAAGACCATTTCCATAAACACCGTCTGCGGGCACAACCACCCACACCAGATGCGTCCCAGACTTGCCGTGGCGATGACAAACGTCACGATGGTGGTAAGAAACATCAACGTCACAAGGTAGAAGTCACTCGGCCAGAACGGGAAACCGAAGAACACGAACTTTCGATCAATGATGTTCAGCAGCATGAACTGATGTCCATCGACTTTCACGTACGGGGCGAGCATGAGAAATGCCAGCAGCACCAGACTGACGATGGAACGCCAGCGCGTGTAGCGTCCACGCGGCTTGCGCGCATAGATCCACCGTCGGCGTCCGTCAGGGCGGATACTGGCCAGTTCGGCACGGAAACGCTCGTGATCGTCAATGGTCGATATGTCGATGATTGCCATGGTTCAGTCGATGATGTTGCCGGTTATCACTGCGCCGGCTGGCTGCTGCAGAGAACTTCCCTGCCTTCTTCGATCGGCTTCGGATCGGGCGGGTTGGTGCCACGCTTAGAGATGATGTACGAAGCCACCTGCATCAGTTCGCGATCGGAAAGTTTGTTCCCGCTACCATAGGCAAGCATGCCCTTCTCGGGGAAGCCTGTCGTGATGCTGGCAACGATCTCCTCCAGAGAACATCCGTGGATCCAGTGATCGTCGGTCAGATTTGGACCGACCTGTCCGCCCATGTCCTCACGATGGCACGTATAGCAGAGGCTATTGGTGCCATTGAATATCTCGGCTCCCTTGGCCAGAGACTGCGCATCGGTCAAGAGAGCAAGGGGCTCTTTCTTGGACTTCGGTGCATTGGCCATCATCACTTCAGCCTCTTTGATCTGCGCATCATACTCAGCCTGGGACGACCGCGGACCATACCAGAGTACGTTCCAATCGGGACCGGAGTAAATGTGATAGTAGTACATGTACACGACACTCATCACGATGGTGAAGTAGAATCCGTAGAGCCACCAGCGAGGAAGATTGTTGTCCAACTCACGGATGCCGTCGGCCTCGTGATCGAGCAGTTTTTCGTCGGAATTCTGATGTTCCTGTGACATGGGCTTTACTCTCCGGATGAAGTTGGTGAAGGTGCGGAACCGGCGGGCTGACCATCGTCGAGCACCGCCGATGAGAGGCGCTGCAGTCGATTGGTATCAACCAGCACAAACCAGATCATCAATGCGCTGAAGAAGCCGAAGAACAGTACCAGAGCAATGATCGGGTACCATTCGATTCCGGGGATACTTGTCAGAACGTTCTTATACATGGCGACCTCACTTCATCGACGCCGTTGCCGGCGCCTTCTTGATGTCTGTACCGAGACGCTGCAGGTAGGCGATGACAGCGATGATCTCTCTGTCTGCATTCACGTCCTCAATTCCGCTCGAGCGCAACGATTCGGCAATGCCCTCGGCCTGAGCCCGAAGATCGTCCACGGCCTTGAGAGCGAACCCCTCCGCGTATGGAACGCCAAGCTTCTGCATCGTCAGGATTTTACCTTCGGTATGACGCAGATCCAGCTTGTCACTGTAGAGCCACGGATAGGTCGGCATGATCGACCCGGGAGATGTCGAGCGAGGATCCAACATGTGCTTGAAATGCCATGCATCGGGACGCTTGCCTCCCTCACGATGAAGGTCCGGACCGGTCCGCTTCGAACCCCACTGGAACGGGCGATCATAGACAAACTCGCCCGGCTTGGAATACTCGCCGTAGCGCTCAGTTTCGGAGCGAAACGGCCGGATCATCTGTGAATGGCAGGTGTAGCAACCTTCGCGGACGTAGATATCCCGACCCTCAAGTTCAAGTGGCGTGTACGGCGTCACGGTCGAGATCGTCGGAACATTCGATTGCACCAGGGCCGTCGGGATGAACTCCACCACGCCCCCTATCAGGATGGCAACGAACACATACACGGCAAAGCGCACCGGACGTCCCTCCAGCACGCGGTGCCAGTACTCCTTCGTTTCCGGGGCGTGAACGGTCTCTACGGCTGCGACATGCACCTCTTCATTGGCCAGTAGCGACCCGCTCTTGGCCGTCTTGTAGAGATTCCAAACGCCTACGCACGCGCCAACCAAGTAGAGAGTTCCGCCGATCGAACGCATGATATACAGCGGTATCAGCTGTGTGACAGTGTCGAGGAAGTTCGTGTACTGCAGCGTACCATCAGGAAGGAACTGCTTCCACATCAGCGACTGTGTGATGCCGCCGAAGTACATCGGAATTGCATAGATCACCACGCCCAGCGTCATGAGCCAGAAATGCGTGTTGGCTTGTGAAATGGAGTGGAGCTTGGTCTGATAGATGCGCGGAATGATATAGTAGAGCATCGCAAAGGTCAGTCCGCCATTCCAAAGCAGCGCGCCAAGGTGGACGTGTCCGATGATGTAGTCAGTATAATGCGTCAGTGCGTTGATGTTCTTGAGCGACATCATCGGCCCTTCGAAGGTAGACATGCCGTAGGCCGTGATGCCAACAACGAGGAACTTCAGAACCGGATCAATCCGGACTTTGTCCCACGCGCCACGCAACGTCAGCAAGCCATTGACCATGCCGCCCCATGACGGCGCAATGAGCATGACCGAGAATACCACACCCAACGACTGGGCCCAGTCCGGCAGCGCCGTATAGAGCAGATGGTGCGGACCTGCCCAGATATACAGAAAGATCAGGGCCCAGAAGTGGATGATGGAAAGTCGGTATGAGAACACCGGACGTCCGGATGCCTTCGGGATGAAGTAGTACATGATGCCGAGAAATGGCGTCGTCAGAAAGAACGCCACGGCATTATGTCCATACCACCACTGCACGAGCGCATCTTGTACGCCGGCATACATCGAATAGCTCTTCAGCAGGTGCACCGGCAGAGCCAGCGAGTTGACCACATGAAGCAGGGCCACCGTGATGAATGTTGCCAGATAGAACCAGATGGCAACGTACATGTGCCGCTCACGACGACGCATCACCGTGCCGATCATATTCCACCCGAACACAACCCAGACGAGCGTGATGGCAATATCGATCGGCCACTCGAGCTCGGCGTATTCCTTGCTCGACGTGATACCCAGCGGCAGTGTCAATGCTGCGCTGACGATGATCAGCTGCCATCCCCAGAAGTGGATCTTGCTGAGCATATCACTGAACATCCGTGCCTTGCACAGGCGCTGCAGTGAGTAATACACGCCAACGAAGATCGCATTGCCGGCAAAAGCAAAGATCACTGCGTTAGTATGGAGGGGGCGAAGGCGCCCGTACGACAGGAAGTCGATGCCTCCAAGAAACTCCGGCAAATAGAGCTTGATGGCGACGATCAGACCGACAAGGAATCCAATGATCCCCCATCCCATCGCCGCGATGGCGAACATCCTGACGATGTCGTTATCATAGCGGACAAGGTGCTGTTGACCTGTCTCGTGTTGCTTTTGCGTTTCCATGGGCTATCTCACCCTCCCGTGCAGATTGTGATGAATCGTTGATGGCACTTCAGTCGTTGATTGCTCGGCCTGCTGGGGCCGATTCTGGCGTTGCTCGTCGTCAAAAAGCATCCTCATGGCCGGTGTCAGCGTGTCATCATACTGTCCGCCGCGGGCAGCAACTACAAAGGCAATGGCAAAGCCACCTGCCACGACAAGGCTAATGAGAATGATCAGCGGCATCACTCCCATGAGGTTCTCCTGTAGCTCCAGCGCGCACCACCGACGCTGATGGCGATCACCAGCAACGAGCTGATCGGCATCATGATGGCCGTTATCACCGCGGAGAGATGTCCGCTGCATGCCAGCGTGAATCCGAGGGCATTGTAGATCATCGTGAACCAGAAGGCCGCACCGACGACCCTATTCTGTGCTGTAGCATACTGCAGCATGTTGTCCAGCTCACCGATATGATCGGCATCGATCATCACGTCACAGGCCGGTACAATGCGACTTGCCCCATTGCTCACGGCCACGGAAACATTCGCCGCCGCCATGGCTGCAATGTCATTAAGGCCGTCGCCGACCATCAGCACGTGACCACCACGACGCTGCACGTGCTGCACGTACGCGACCTTCTGCTCGGGTGTGGCCGACATATGCAGATCACCGGCGCTGAAGACGCCCTCGAGTGCGGCACCCGAATCGGGTCCGTCACCGGAGATCACGCTCGTCGAGATGGATCGCCGGCCAAGACGCTGGATCATTTCACGAGCACCGCTGCGTAGCACGTGTCGCATGACGAAACGTCCAACTGCCCGACCGTCGATAATGGCCATCGCACCCGAACGGTTCACATCGATGGTAACGTCTGTCATGGGAACATCGGCCAGACCTACCGAACCGAGAGCGAGCTTTCGCTCGCCGAGCCGGCACGTAAGCCCCTTACCGGGGATCTCCTCAACATCGGCAATGGGCACATCGGTCCATGGCGATTGCCGTGCAATTGCCCGACTCATCGGATGCGTGCTGTGCCGCGCCATCGAGGAGAAGGCCATTCGTAGTGAGGGGGCGAGGTCTTCTCCGACATACTCTGCCTGCTCGGGGGATGTCAGTGTTCCGGTCTTATCGAATACCACGTGGGTCACACGCTGCAACTCGCCGAGTGCAGCCACATTCTTCAGGAAGATTCCTCTGCGCGATAGCATCGTCATGGCCGTACCGAAAGTGATCGGCATCGCCAGCGTTAAAGCGCACGGGCAGGCGATGATCAGCACGGAGGAGAACACCGAAAGGGACATGCCTACATCCGGCAACCAGGCAAGCGCGGCCACAATGGCAACGGCAAGCACAGACGCCGTGAACGTCAGACCAAAGCGCTCACTGGTCCAGGACAGCGTGCGCCGCTGCGTATGAATGTCCTGACGTGACCACAAAGAGGCCATGTAACTGGATGTCGAAGGCTTGACAACATTGAGCTCAGCGGATCGGCCCATGATACGTCCACCGGCAAAGAGCATGGCTCCGGGTGCGCACTCGAGCGGCTCGGATTCCCCGGTGAGGTAGGCGTAGTCGACCACGGCCCCGGTGCGAAGCAGCACGGAATCGGCCGGGATGACCTCGCTGTTGCGAACGACGATGGTATCGCCAACGGAGAGATCTTCGATGGCCACTTCCTGCTGCCGTCCGCGGCGCAGCACCGTTGCCGAGAGCGGGAAGAACGATCGCATGGACCGGTCAAACTCGAGTGCCTCGAATGCCCGCTGCTGGAACAGCCGCCCGATCAGGAGAAAAAAGACCAGACCGGTGAATGAATCAAGAAATCCCTCGCTGTGGAACACGAGAATATCGACCATGCTGCGCAGGAAAATGGTCAGTATGCCCACAGACACGGGCACGTCGAGATTGACCACACCCTTGCGAAGACTCCCGAAGGCCGATCGAAGCCATGGCTGCGCACAGAAAAAGAGCACCGGCAGACTGAGCGCGATCTCGATCACGCGCAACGTCAGATCGACATCCGAAGAGAGTCCTCCCGGCCCGGCCACGTACTTCGACAGGCCGATCATCATGACGTTGCCTGCTGCGAACCCTGCTACGCCGAGCTGTGTGGTGAGCCGGCGCCGACTGCGTCGCTGTCCGTCCTGGCGATCTGTGTCCGTCACAACCACCGGCGGATATCCAAGCGAGGTCAGCAGCATGGCGATCTTCGACGGCGTTGTCTGCCCTGTCCGATAATCGACCGTCAGTGCGCGCGAAAGCAGATCCACGCGCGAAGAGATGATCCCCGTGTCGAACCGCGACAGTCGCTCCAGAAGCCACACGCAGCTTGCACAGTGCATGTCCGGCAGCTGAACGCTGAACATCGAGCGTCCGGGCGCAGTATCAGGGGCTCTCAGGCCCGATGCGGCGTCGAGGCCGTCGAAACGGGCCTCCTGTAGACCTTCCGGACGCTGTCCGGGATGATCCTCAACGTCGTAATAGGTGCAGGCGTCATGCGAGCGCAGAAGCTCATACACGCCGAGGCAACCCTGACAGCAGAAGACGTGCTCATCGGCCCTGATCGCATCATTTGGGCAATCAGCGCCGCAGTGGTAACAGGTCCTATCGTGCCGCGGCACGCTCATGCCTGCGCGCCGTTGACGGGCTTGATGCTCGGAAACAACTTCTGGGCATAACGGAACTCATCGGTCAGCCGCACGTTCAACTCACCGGCTTTCTTTGCCATGGTGTCGAGCGTCAGCCGGCGGGCGATCACGGTAAGCTCATTGCGGATCTTTGTCCAGTGCTCATGTGCCGGACAGGGCTCGGCGATCCCGCAGCCCGGAAGACCGAGCATGCATTCTGTGAAGATCGACGTGCCGTCGATAGCGCCGATGAGGTCGTAAAGGGTGATCTCGGTGGACGGTTTGGCCAGTGCCACGCCCCCTTTCGGCCCGCGATACGAGTTCATCAGTCCTTCCTGCGTAAGCTGCTGCAGGACCTTCGTTAGAAAGTGAAAGGAGATCTTGAGTTCTGACGCGATCTGACTGATCGGGACGAACTCCTGCGATGCGTTTGCAGCAACGTAGATCGTCGCCTGGATGCCGTAGATGCAGGATTTTGAGAGCATGGCCGACGCGTACGGTGATAAATGCAGATTTCAGACTCTTTTGTCCAAATTAAGGGTACTGACCCGCTTTTGCAAGGGGCCAGGCAAATTTCAACTTACTGGAACGACGGATAACGCGTCGGATCGGACTCGTGCATGATGCCATAGGCGGCATCGATGATATGCTCTGCCTCGGGCTTCGACCAGTAGTTTCCGTCCGTACCGTAGGCAGGACGATGGGCCTGCGCCGACAGCGTTGCCGGTGCCGAATCGAGCCAGCGGAATCCGTCCTGCACTTCGATGATCTCCCGCAGCATGTATGCCGTGGTGCCTCCGGGGACGTCTTCGTCGACGACCAAAAGACGGTTGGTGCGCTTGAGTGAATCGACGATCACTCCCGAGGTATCAAATGGGAGAAGCGTCTGCACATCGACGACCTCGATCGAAACGCCGAGCTGCTCAAGAACCGATGCCGCATCCAGGGCCACACGCACGGTTGCTCCGTACGTCACCAGGGTGATGTCCGTGCCGGGACGGACGATCTCGGGAACTCCAAGCGCGACGCTGTACTGCCCCATGTTCGACGGAATGGTCTCCTTGAGACGGTAACCGTTAAGGACCTCCACGATCAAACCCGGGTCGTCGCCCTGAAGCAGCGTCTGATACATTCCGGCAGCCTGCACAAAGTTGCGCGGCACGCAGACGTGCACTCCGCGCACAAGGTTGATAATGCCGGCCATTGGCGAACCCGAGTGCCAGATTCCCTCAAGGCGATGTCCACGCGTGCGGACGATCACGGGCGCTTTTTGTCCCCCGCGCGTGCGCCATTGCACCGTGGCAAGATCATCACTCATCAGCTGCAACGCATAGAGCAGGTAGTCCAGATACTGAATCTCGGCAACGGGTCGAAGGCCACGCATGGCAAGGCCGATGGCCTGCCCCAGGATGGTGCATTCACGGATGCCGACGTCGCTCACACGAAGGTCACCATAGGCGGCCTGCAGACCAGTTGTCCCCTGGTTCACGTCGCCCAGCTTGCCGGTGTCCTCGCCAAAGATCACCACCCGCGGATCGGTCGAGAGTGCATGGTCGAACCACGCCCTGATGACCTCCGAGCCATTAACCGATGCCGCGTCGTGCGAAAACTCCGCAGCCACATGCTTCATGGTGAGGGGGCTTTGGGCTGACTCGCTGTGCAGATGCGATGCGTAGAGCGGCCGAATGCGCGCATCGAGATCCTTGCGCCAGCGTGCCACCTCGGCAAGGTGAGTACGGGTATATGCACGTCCGAGCACCAGTGCCCGATGGGTAGCCGTCATGATATCTCGGCGGAACGGCTCGCGAATGCGCTCGAGATCATCGGCAATGCGCGTGATCTCGGCGGCGGCTTCGCCGGAGCCTGAGCCCGCGATCGACGCGGCGGCAGCACGCAACACGCCCACACACTGGCCGATCTCTGAGCGGATAGGGGCGATATAGGCCTCCCAGGCTTGCTGCTTGGCCTGCTGCACAGAGCGCACGGCTTCTTCGTCGATCGCCGCAAGCTCGTCAGCTGTTGCCACACCCTGCTCAAGGATCCACTGACGCAGACGAGTGATACCATCCATCTGCTGTTCCCATTCGAGTCGCTCGGCCGACTTGTAACGCTCGTGTGAACCGCTCGTGGAGTGACCCTGTGGCTGCGTCACGTCGATCACGTGAATGATCTGCGGAACATGCTCGCGCCGAGCCGTCTCGGCGGCACGTCGATAGGTTTCAACCAGTGCCGGATAGTCCCAGGCGCGGACGACATGGATGTCGTACCCGTCGCGCGTGCCGGGCCTGCGGGCAAACCCCTGAAGGAGTTCACCAACGTTGGACTTGGTAACCTGGAACTCATTCGGCACGCTGATACCGTAGCCGTCATCCCAGATCGAGATCACGGCCGGTGCCTTCAGCACCCCGATGGCGTTGACGCTTTCCCAGAACATACCCTCGGCGCTCGATGCGTTGCCGATGGTGCCGAAGGCTACTTCGTTGCCGCCGTTACTGTGCTCGGGCATGCCGGCCAGCACGGGGACCTCACGGAAGAGCCGGGAGGCATACGCCAGGCCCACCAGACGCGGCATCTGAGAACCCGTCGGAGAGACATCCGCAGAGACGTTCACATCGGATGTGAGTGAACGCCACGAACCGTCGGACTCGAGGAACCGCGTGGCAAAGTGGCCGTTCATGGAGCGTCCGGCACTTGCCGGTTCGGCTTCAATGTCCGTGTGGGCATAGAGCTGCGCAAAGAACTTCTGCACATCGCTCTGGCCAATGGCGAACATGAACGTCTGGTCACGGTAATAGCCGCTTCTCCAGTCGCCCGGCTGCGCCGCACGCGCCATGGCCAGCTGCGCCACTTCCTTGCCGTCTCCGAAGATCCCGAACTTGGCCTTGCCCGTCAGAACCTCTTTACGTCCAAGCAGTGATGCCTGCCGGCTCAGGACGGCAAGTCGATAATCGTTCAGGATGTCTTCGGGAGATAATCCGCCCGGCAGCGCGTCGGCCGTCGCCTTCTTGCTCTTCTTCATAGGCGGCAAAGTTACGATGTTGCTACGGCTCAGCGAAGAGCGAAGGCTGATGTGGAGAACCTTCCACATGCTGCCGCACAAGATCGGCGGCACGCGTCAGGGTTTCTTCGAGGTGGTTATTGACCAGCACCACGTCGAACATCTCCTGGTGCGCCATTTCCATTTCCGCCCGTGCCAGACGCGTATCGATCTGCTCGGCCGTTTCCGTGTGCCGGCTCGTAAGGCGATCGCGAAGCGACTCCAACGATGGCGGCGCAACAAAGATCAGCAGCGTGTCTTGCGGGAAAGCCCCCTGCAGCGAGAGTGCACCCTTAACGTCGACGTCAAAAACCAGGAACTCCCCGCGTCCGATCGCTTCGGAGACGACCGTGCGAAGTGTTCCATAGTAGTTGCCGAAGATCTCTTCGTACTCGATAAGATCACCCTGCTCGATCCGCTGGCGAAACTCCTCGCGGGAGAGAAAAAAGTAATCCCGGCCGTCAACTTCTCCCGGACGCAGACCGCGCGTGGTGGCGCTTACGCTGAAACGCAGCTGCGGGAACGACGCCAGAAGGTGGCGCGCAACGGTGGTCTTGCCGGCGCCGGATGGAGCACTGAGAACGATGAGGTGTTTCCTATTCGACATTCTGCACCTGCTCACGCATACGTTCAAGTTCCTCCTTCATCTCGACAACGATGATCGCGATATCGGCATGATTGGACTTCGACCCGATGGTGTTGACCTCGCGGTTCATTTCCTGCAACAGGAAATTCAATTTGCGTCCGGCGTTCTCCGACGAGGCGATGTACTGGCGCATGTGCTTGATGTGACTGCGCAGACGCACGCACTCTTCGGCAACATCGAGCTTTTCCGACAATAGAACGATTTCCATGGTCAGCCTGGTCTCGTCGATGCCCGCCTCCCCTACGATCTGCGTCACGCGATCACGCAGGCGCTGACGCTCGTGTTCGATGCGCGTCGATGCGGTGGCCTCGATGGTCGTAAGGCCCCTCTCGATGATCGACAGGCGCTGTTCGACGTCACGGGCAAGCTCAGCCCCCTCCCGGTCGCGCATGGCATTCAGGGCCACAAGCGCCTGCTCGAGACCACTCTGGATCTGCAGCCACGTCTGCTCGTCGTCATCATCCTTTTCAGGGGGCGAGAACACGCCGGGAAGCAGAACGATCTGCTCTATGCCGATGCTCCCCGTGAGCCCCAGATCATGCTGTAGCTGACGCAGAGAATCAACGTAGGCGGCCGCGACTTCGCGGTTGACTGCCACTGAACCCGGCTGCTCGGCATTTTGCGGGCGCATCGATATGGTCAGCGATCCGCGCGAGACATACGTGCGCGCAAACTCCCGAATGCGATGCTCCTTGTCGGCATACTCCCTCGGGATCTTCGGTGAAACTTCGAGAAATCGGCCGTTGACGCAACGAAGCTCGATGGTGCATGGAGTGCCGGAAACGACCGTTTCGGCCTTTCCGTATCCTGTCATGCTGCGGATCATAAATGTTTCCTTCTGTTCATAGCGCAGAACCGCAAAGATACACCGTGCCGGTCGTGGCCTTGAGCATGTGGCGTATCTTTCCGGCAGCATGCATGCAACTTCTCCCGGAGCGGTATCAGCTATGGCCGCGGCCGACTTTATCGGCAGTCATTTCAATGTGAGCTTCGACGCGATCGTCGTCACGGGGTCTGGCTTCGTGCTCGATGCCGACCGCGTCCGCACAGGCCCATCCCTGCCGTATGCCCGCGTTCCCGGGATGCCGCGTGGAGGTGTTGCAGGCCATGAACATGCGTTTCGGATTCTGCCGATCGGTGATCGATTCGCTCTTCTTTGCTCGGGCCGTTTCCATCCGTATGAAGGCCTGACGGCAGACGACTGTGGGATCTTTGTCGACATCGCCAAGGCGCTCAATTGCCGACGCATCCTCTTGACCAACGCCGTGGGCGGACTGAACCCCGCATTGCGCGTGGGAAGCATTGTGGCCGTCCACGACACGCTGGACCTCAGCGCAACGACGTCAAAGTCGGCGCCGGCGAAGAAGATATGGCCGGCCGGCAAGGGGCTCTGTGGCACGTGGCATGATGACCTCATGCTTCGATGCCGGCAAAAAGGCCATCACCTCCATGAGGGGGTACTTGCGCAGATGCTTGGTCCATCCTACGAAACACGCGCTGAAGTTCACATGCTACGGCGCATTGGAGCCGACGTGGTGGGAATGTCCACGGTGATCGAGGCCCGGCGTGCGCTGGCATGCGGACTCGATACGATGGTTCTGTCACTGGTAACCAACATGCTAACCGACGCCGTCCTTCCGATGGTATCACACGATGATGTGATACTCGCGGCCAGGGCGGCAAACGCTCAACTGACCGAGGTCGTGCTGACTGCTCTTGAATAGTCGGATTGCAGACTCTACCTTTGCCAGTCGCGCAGTACCACGCTGGCGTACCACCTTCACGCGCGCGCCCCGCATCGTATGTCTCTCTCGTCAAAATCCCTCATCCTGCCGATCACGATGCCCCGTGCATGGGTGATTTGCTCCCTCGTGTTGTTCACTATCGCGAGCGTTATGTGGGGCTGTGCAAGCGCATCTCAGGAGCGTACATCCGGGGTGATCACCGATACGATCGCCGTGCGAATGGTTCCCGGAGCATCCCGGGCGGCACTTCGCGTTGTGACCGAGCAGAAGAGCGTTTCCCTGCTTTCCGGTACCACCGAGGCAGAGCTGAGGGTGCTTTCGGCTGATTCGACCGTGCTACGCTACCCACTTACCTTCACGTCCATGGGTGCGCCCGGGAAGACAGAAACGCTCACCACCATGATCACCGCCGACCTTCCGTCGGAGATCGCAGCGGGTGCCATCGAGATGAGCATCAGCGCGAAAGCTGATTCCAAGGAGCGCGTCTTCGCGGTCAGTGCGCTGGTCGACACCGCAGCGTTGGAGCTGGCTCCCTCGATGACGCGGCAAAACGATGGAACCTATCAGTTCATGTTGCGGGCAACGCGCCGGCGAATCGTTCCCGAGGAGTACTTTCCTTCGTCCGAACAACTGCGCATTGCAATCTTCAGCGCAAAGGGAGCCTCTGTTTGGTCGTCGAATGATGGCATGGCCTATCTCACCGTTGTCATGCCCGTCGAGCCGGCTCTGCAGGGGGCTTCCCATCTCTACTCGCTGGACTGGAATGGAATGGCGTCGGATGGAGCTCGGCTTCCGACCGGACGTTACCGGGTGCAACTCACATTACCCGTCAGGCCAGCCCCCTACTCATGTTTTCTGGACGTAGTGCTGCCCTGATGCCATGACGTTAGCCAATTCCCATGATGAATGGATGCGCAGGGCGCTTCGATTAGCGCGGCTTGGTTCGGGCCGTGTGTCCCCTAACCCGATGGTCGGCTGCGTGATCGTGCACGGTGAAACGGTAATCGCCGAGGGCTGGCACGCAGCTTATGGAGAGCTGCATGCCGAGACCGACGCGCTGCGCCACCTCAATGGCATCGCCACCGGCG
>CANHFG010000025.1 GCA_947459875.1 Ignavibacteria bacterium | reverse complement strand
CCTTGCCGTCGTTCAGATAAAGCCGGTCCTCAAGTTCAGGATCATCAACGGCAAACTCGGCCCCTCCGGTCACAACGAAAAGGTCAAGGTCACGGTCTGCGTCGATGTCGACAAGCAGTACATCGACGTCCTCGGATTCGATCACATCATTGAGTCCGCACTCCACCGACACGAACGTGCCATTCTTCTGCTGAAGAAAACACTGCGTAGGCTGGTACTTGGCTCCGCAAACAATGATGTCCTCACGTCCGTCCCTGTCGACGTCGCCAACGGCCATGCGCGGTCCGTCCTTGGAGTAGCGGAATGGAATCAGTCGCTCACGCTTGAAGTCGTCAAAGGTGTTCTCGCGGTGGGCAAATGGAAAGATCTCCTCGCTCATGCGCTCCAGCAGGGGGCGGACGGGCTTTTCAGGCACTGCCGCGGCGGCGATCGCCTGCGCGCGGTCGATGGTCACGTACGTTGCACGCTCCAGATCCCGGTGCACCGAGCGCAGGCCGTCGCTCCACGTCACGACAACGCTGTCGATCCACTCGCCCTCGTTGAGGGCTATAATGAGTCGAGGGTCCGAGGTGGACTGAAACCCGCGGGATGCATAGACCTCCCGAACGGATGTGCGCAGGTTGGTAGTGACACGGACGCGCGAGCCGATGCCATGGGGATTGACTTCCGACTGACGAAGCCGCAGGCCAACGGACATCTGCCGTAGCCGAGTCGCAACGGAATCGGCAGCACGTGATCGGAAAAGTCCTGCCTCGGCATCCGTGTTATTGATGACCAGATCCATGTCGCCATCATTGTCCAGATCCGCCAGGGCAGCCCCATTCGAAATGCGCGGCACCCTGGCGACATCATCGGCGGTATCGCTGCGAAACCGCACGCCGTCGGTGTTGATCAGCAGATAATTCCGAAGGGGCGATGTTGGCATGGCCATCGATGCTTCCCGGGGATTACGAACGCCGCGCGTTTGAAGGTTGTAGGTATAATCCTGGTCGCCCATATCGCGCTTCGTGCCATTGCTCACGAACAGATCTTGATCACCATCAAGGTCGACATCCGTAGCAAGAACCGACCAGCTCCAGTCCGTAGCGGCAATGCCGGCAAAGTGGGCTATCTCGACAAAGTATCCATCGCCGCGATTGAGATGATAGCAGTTCTGGACGCGCTGAAGACTGTCAAAGAACGGACCATAGATGGACATTCCACCGAGCTGTGTCTGACGTCGGTAGTTACCGCGAGGGAGCATGTCGACGGAGATCACATCCAGCATACCATCGTTGTTCAGGTCGGCAACATCACTGCCCATGGAGGCCCAGGACATGTGCGGCATTTGCTGTGTGGCACGATCGACAAACGTGCCGTTGCGCTGATTGATCCAAAGCATGTCGCGCTCTTCGAAATCATTGGCCACAAAGATGTCCGGCCAGCCATCGTCATTCACATCGCCAACGCTTGCCGAAAGACCATATCCCTTATCGGCAATGCCGCAGGATGCAGTGACGTCCACATAGACACCCTTGCCGTCATTACGGAAGAGCTGATCATTGATGCCGGGGTTGAGATACCCCTGGCGACGGGGCTCACCGCTATTGACAAGGAAGACGTCCAGGTCGCCGTCACGATCGTAATCGATCTGTGTGGCATGAGTAGAGAAAGCATGGGTTGAAAGCACCGATGTACTGTCGCGGCGAAACGTCCCGTTACCATTGTTGACAAACAGCAGGTTCCGGGAGTACCGACGGCATAGGTACACATCCTGCAGCCCGTCGCCGGTGAGCTCAGCCACAAGCACACCGGTGTTGACCAATGTATCGCCGAGCAACAGACCGCTGACTGCAGTTCGGTCCTCAAAGCGGAGTCCGCCGAGATTACGATACATCCGCATGCCACGGTCGGTGCTGGTAAACACGACGTCCTCGAGGCCGTCCCCATCGAGATCGCCAATGCCGACCCCACCACCGTTGAACATGTAGAAGTCCGAGATGATGTTCAGCGAATCCGTCTCAACGATGTCGTTACGGAAGTCGAGACCGCTCTGCGATGGAGGTACAGCCGTGAAGTACTGGCCACAAAGTCCGCAGGGAGCCAGCAGGAGCATAACGATGATGCACGGCTTAAGCACTTGTACCTACCTCAGGAATGGTAGCGCAGGAAAATCACCGAGGCAATTATAGAAAAGCATACGTTCGCACTCCACGCTATAACGGCAGGGGGGAAATCTGAGGAAGCGCCGATGGCCTGACTGATCTTCGTGAAGGCGATGTAGCTCACGGCGATCACCAGTGCCGCCGTGATGTTTGCAGCCATTCCACCGCGGCGTCGAACGGATGCAAAGGGAACGCTGATCATCACCACGATCAGGTTGACGAAGGGGAACGCCCACTGTCCGGCGAGATCGATCTCTGCCACCCGCGTCTGCTTGCCCCCTTTTCGCATCATTTCCAGATACTCGGCAAGCTCAGGAAAGGTCATCTCGTCGGTACTCTGCTGCAGGCGCAGGATCTGATCATGGCGCATGTCAAACGGCACGTCGATCGAATCAATCTGCACGATGCGCACTGTGTCAGCCTCAAAAACGCGCCGCACGGCACCGCGGCCGACCCAGCGCGAGCGCGCCGAATCCCAGCGCATTGACTCGACATCGAGACGCCAGGCAAGGCGGGGTGAATCCACCGAACCGAACTCCTCCATCGCAACGCCGCTGGCAATGCGAGCGTCCACATCGTATCGATCGATACCGACATTCATCGTCGGCGTCTGCCGGAAGGCCAGATCGCTCATGATGCTCAGCCCCATACTGGTGCCGAGATAGCGCCGTTCAAGGTCACGTCGCTCGGCCGCGGCCTTCGGCACGATCCAGCCATTGAAGTAGAGCTGTCCGACGCTTACCAGCAGACTTACCATCAGGATCGGCACCAGAATACGCGAGGTGCTGATGCCTCCGGACTTCATGGCCGTGATCTCGTTGAGATTGCTCAGACGTCCAATCGAGAACAGTCCGCTGAGCATGAGCGCTATCGGCGTGATCAGCTCAAGGATCTCGGGCACAAAAGCGATGTAGTATCCGGCGATCACCTCGACCGATGCCTTGTTGTCGAGGAACTGATCAAGCCCGTCGATCAGGTCGACGATCACAAAGATCGACGTCAGCGCAAGCAGCGCAAAAAGAAACGACGTTACAAACTGCCAGGTTACATACCGGTCGAGCGTGCGCACTGCCTAGCCCCTTTGCCGGCTCTGAGGCCAGAGTGAGAGCACAACGTGCAGCAAGACCACGAGGCAGGTCGAAGCACCGACGGCCGTGACCGATGCGGCCGGGATATGACGCGGATCGATCCACGCAAAGCTTGTATGCAGCCAGGGGGCGAGCATGAACACACATCCGACGCACAGGAGAGCACCGAGAGCATCGGCAGCGATCATCGTTACAAGACGTCCACCGCGCAACCATAGCTGAGTGCGCCCAAGCACCACCGCGCGTTCGGCCACTCCCGGCGGGCGCATCATACGACCGGTCACAAGACCCGTCAGCAGGCACACACAAGCAAGCAGTCCAATGAGCGACCATGCAGCGGACGTGAAGTCCTGACGTCGTCGTTCGATGTCCGTGATGGCATCCTGCGGAACGATGACGTTTTCGACGACGTCGTCGAACGACGTCCGCAGTCGTGAGACCAGCTCCAGAACATGACCCCGGTTCAGGAAGCCGGCTTTGAGGCCTATGCGCAGTAGCTGCGGCATGGCAGCAATCTCCGCGAGCCCCTCCGACTGAACGCCGATCTCCGACTGGAACTGCGACCAGACCTCTTCGGGCATCATCACCCGTGCGCGATGCACATCCTGACGCCGCAGTACGCTGCGACGCATCTCATCAAGACGCTGCTGATCGGCACTGTCACGCACCACCACATCAAGAACAATGCTTTCCGCCGTTCGACGGATATCGCGATCAACTTCGCCCAGCACCAGTGCGGCTGTGACACTGAGCAGGCCCACAATAGCGACAGCCAGCACGCTGGCTGCGAGTTGCCATGCTCGATTGCGGACAAACGCCCGCGCCGAGAGCAGTTGGATCCACATCAGCGGCTTCTCCCGAGGCGGCGCGCGACGAGGTTCTTCACGTCAGGCAGAACGCGCAGATAGGCCGAAAGGGGCAGGTCGAGGATCCTATGCACGTGCAACTGGTAAAGGATGCTCACAACCACGATGTTGGATACAAGGCCAAGGCCCACAAGCTGTGCCTGTCCGGAATACCCCACGGCAACAAGTACGGCGAACGAAACCGTCACGCCAACGGCGCTATAGCGCAGGATCGAAGCGCTCTGACCTGCCGCAAGAATGATCGAACCGAGAAGGCCAAGGGGCATGATAAGAGCCGACGTGATCAGCACGTTAAAGTGGTCGACCGCCGCAGCGTACTCAGGCTTGAGAAAGGTGATGATGATGTTGCTGGCCCCAAGCTCCAGAATTGCAACGATGACGATGATCGGCAGCAGCGTATAGCTGACGGCCTTGGTGACAAGCGTCTGAAGATCCTCGATCCGACGCTGAGCATACATGCGCACAGCGGCAGGATACATGAGCGTTGTCACGGCATCGAATCCCTGCTCGAAGATGCGGTAAAGGTTCTTGGCCGGATTATAGACGCCAACCACTCCCACATCAAAGAACGCAGCGATAACGTATACGTCCAGAAGCTTCGGTGCCGTATTCAGCGCCGTCGCTGCCGCCAGTGGCAGGCCGTAGCCGAGATATGTGCGGGTGGTCATCGTTCCGCGACGAGAGAAGATGAGGTCCTTGCGCGTCATCAGAACGGCGATCAGAGAACTTGCGCCCATGCCGGCGAAATCAACAACCAGGATCTCCTCAAACGTCGTCAGACGTCCCTGTGAGATCGCCCAGATCGTCAGCGCTGTGCGCACACCAAACCAGACGGCATCCACAAAAAACAGGTCACGCATGCGCATGTCCCGGTAGAGGATCTTCAAGCAGAACATCCTTGGAAGCGTGAGCAGGCAGTAGAGCGGCAACCACTGGGCAACGAGGACAAACTCTTCGACGCGAAACAGGTCGGTAAGGGGCTCGCGCAGCAGGAACATCAAACCCGACGAGCCGAGCACAACGACCACATGGATCATCAGAGCAAGAAGGTTCACCCTCGGGCGCTCATCGGCATTCACGCCAAACTGGATCACACCGGCCAGAGCTGAACCGTCGGAGACCATCATGATCCACGAGTTCAGGGCAACCAGCAGCGTGAACACGCCGTACACTTCCTTCGGAAGCGCGGCGATCTGCAGGAACTGCACAAAACCGAATCCGACATACAGAAGCTTGTCCGCCATGGACCAGGAGATCGCCCCGAGGTGCGCCGTGACCTTCATGCGGCAAAGATAGCTGTCTGGTTTGGGCGATCAGGGAACTTCACGACGTATGCCCCAGGAGATATCTCTGCCGTTCAGGTGCAGAGATGATGTGGTACGGATAGAGGAAAAACGTTCGCAATACGTTGCCTGGTCTATCCGACCCAGAGCCCCTGTCCAGTTGAGAATAAGCTGGGTCTGCCCCGAGGCAAGCACCAGCCGTTCGTTCTCGATATGTACAATGCGCACATCGGGGTGGAAGACAAAGACGCACTCGGCGCTGTGCTCGGCACTACCGGCAAACACGTCGTGGCCATGCAGAGCCCCCTTTTCAAGGGAAAGCTCGCGGACATGGCGTCCGACGTCCGGGCGCATGACCTCGCCTCGAAGTCCACCATCGGATGTGCGCATGAGCCGTCGCTCAAGGCGATCCTCCAGCAGCCAGAAGAGCCCCGACTCTCCAGGGGGGTACTCTGCCTGATCGGCATGTGCGGGCCACATTGTTGAGTGCATAGCCGGCGAACGCTGCTGATTGCGCCGCCGCATGTCCAGGGTATAGGTCGACGTACCGGGGTCGACAATGAACCATCGACCATCACAACGCAGCGTCATGCTGTTCTGGTCGTTGTGCGCATGACCTCCCTTGCCGAACTGGCCCACCGGACCGTTACGAAGGGTACACTGCAGATGTTCGTCTTCAAGTATGGCCAGTCCGAAGTCCTTCATATCGGTCGAGGCACGCATCATGGCAGCTGCGCCGTGCAGTCGCTCGGCCACGTCATACATGTAGGCCATCTCCGGCTCGAAGCCGCAGAGCTTCATCGAGAGTCCATCATCATTGTCGCCGATAAGGGGCATGCCCAGTTTCTCAAGCTGTCGGCACCGTGCAACAGCACTCAACACGAGCGTCTGATGCGTCACGTCTGCGCGAATCGGTGTCTCTGCTGCATGCATCAGATGCAGCGCATGCACGAAGGTATCGACGATCTGACGGTGATATCCCGTGCTGCCCTCGTTGCTCATTCCGTCAGGCAGGATCTGCCGGGTGATTTCCGACAGGAGCCCCTTGCAGGCCTGGTGTTTCCAGAGATCCGTCTCGGGCCGGCCCTCGACGTAGACCGATGCTGCCAGCACGCCGAGCAGGTTCGCCGCATAGTGCGATGTTGACAGCCCGCCCCGGGACTCACGCTCGGCAAAGGTCAACAGGGCATGATCAATGGCCGTTGCCGCCACAACACGGTCGCCATCGACGCTGCGCCAGCCCGAGCGTTGTGCCCAGTCCCAGGCCACGAGCATCGCATGCAGCCGTATGCCCGTACCCATCGGGAACTGCCAGTGCACACCGGTCCCGGCCGGATAGGCAGAAACGAACGTAACGATCTCATCTTCCAGCAGCCGGCACCATTCGTCGCGCCGCGCCGCGTCGAGATGCGCCGCCAGCGCATAGGCGCACCAATGATGCATGCGGCTGAGCTCATGCACGGACCGCACATCCACGCCGGTGGGATCAGGCTGACCAACGTTCCACCGGTCGATGCCATAGGCTCCGACATTGCCCGATCGCATCCTGCGCGCAAAGGCAAGCACGCTCTGACCATGCTGGGCAAACCAGGGGGCTGATGGCAACGGAACGATATTCGTGCGCAGGCTGCGTCCTTCCGACGGCATGGTGGGAACCAGACGTTTCGCCCGGCGAAGCTCACGAAAACGACGCAGACGGTCTGCCAACTTCCCCACAAGGAAGGGCCGCATCGGTCCTCGAAGTATCCGCATCGTCCACGCCAGCTTCATTGTGGCAATTTACCACCGTAGATTTGAGCCATGTGCGGTATTGCAGGAATCATTGATTCAACCCTGTCGGCCGAAACCCTTGTCGACCTCGGATCGCGCATGTTGCGGGTTATGTCGCACCGGGGTCCGGACCACAGCGGCACGTTTTGCTCCCAACCGGTGTGGCTCGGTCATAACCGTCTGAGCATCATCGACCTATCGTCGGCCTCACACCAGCCGATGTCCTATCGTGATCTGACGATCACCTTCAATGGCGAGGTGTACAATTACATCGAGCTTCGCCAGGAGCTCATCGCTGCCGGATATCACTTCGAAACCACCGGTGACACCGAGGTCGTCCTCAAGGCCTTTGCCCACTGGGGCACGCAGGCCGTTACCCGGCTCATCGGGATGTGGGCCTTTGCCATCTGGGATGCTGCCGAGCGGACGCTCTTCTGTTCCCGAGACAGGTTCGGGATCAAGCCCTTTCATTACAGCTTTGCTGACGGACGTCTCTACTTTGCCTCGGAGATCAAGGCGCTTCGTGGTCAGCCCCTTGACCGAGGGGGCATCAATGAGGCGCAGGTAGCACGCGGTCTCTACCTGGGCTGGATGCATCACTGGGATGAGACCTATTTCTCGGACATTCACGCGCTACCGGCAGCCCATAACCTCGAGTGGCGCAATGGTCAGATCCGCCGCTGGCAGTATGCAGACCTTGATCTGCACGAAGACAGTCGTCTGTCCTTTGGCGACAGTGTCGAGGCGTTCCGGGAGCTGTTCATCGATTCGGTGCGGATCACCTCGCGCCGCGATGTTCCAATGGGGGTGTGCCTGAGTGGCGGATTGGATTCAACATCCATTGCCGGAGTGCTCGCATCATCGACGCAGGAGCATGAGGTCCGCGCCTTTACCGCCTACTACACCGGGACCGGTGCCGTTGATGAACGTCCATACATCCGGCATCTTCTGGATCGCTATCCGCAGATCGTCTCACAGGAGATCTCGCCAACGGATACCGACGTGGCCGAGGCACTCGATCGCATCGTGCACCTTATGGACGCGCCGATGCCCTCTTCGTCCTACGTCTCACAGTACTTTGTCATGGGGCTTGCAGCCAGGCACGGAGTCAAGGTCGTACTCGACGGACAGGGCTCGGATGAGATGCTCGGCGGTTACATGCATTCGCTCTATCGCGTGATCGCTGGTAAGATCCGGGAAGGCCGACTCCTGGAGGCACAGGCCGAGCTTCGCGCCCATGCAGTACGTCAGTCCTACCCGTTGAAACGTCGGCTGGATGTTCTGGCGAAAAGTCTGCTCAGTGCAGTGCGCTCCGAGCAGACGCTCTACGAGCTGGAGTTCGCGCATACGTATCCGTGGCTCATGCGCCAGGACGCCTCGGCATACTCTCTGCGTCTCGGTCAGGCTGACGGTTCGCAGCTCAATGGGTTTCTCAGCAATCTGATGCGGGTAACACTGCTGCCGACGCTCCTGCATACGGAAGACATCAACTCGATGGCCTTCAGTATCGAATCGCGGGTTCCATTTCTGGATCATCGACTTGTCGACCTTTCGATGCGCATGCCCACGCAGCACCGCGTGTATCGGGGGGAGACAAAGCGCGTCCTGCGCGCTGCCATGCGCGGCATCGTTCCGGATCAGATCCTCGACCGTAAAGACAAGACCGGATTTATCACCCCCGGGCATATTCGCTGGTTGCGCGGTGCCCTTGCGCACAAACTCGATGGGCAGTGGAAAGAGCTCGAGCCGTACATCGACCTTCAGCGCCTCGGCACCATACTCGAGGCATACCGTCGCGGCGATGATCGCAACGCCCTGCTCATCTGGCGTCTGACCATGCTGCGCATGTTCCTCGGCAGCGCCTGAGGGTCTACTTTCGGCGGACGATGTTGATCATGCCAAGAAGGATATCACGCTTGGCATCCGAGACTTCTATCTCGTCTCCATTGCTCAGGATCACGCGCATCATTTTTCCGCGGATGATCCTGCGGACGTGACGGATGTTGATGATGTGTGATCGGTGCACTCGCAAAAACGTATTCTCGGGCAACGCGTCCTCGTAGTCGCCGATGGTTCGCGACATGAGAATGTCGCCCCCTCGGTCAAATGTCACCTGCGTGTAGTTCCCCTCGCCCTTAACGTGGATGATCGAATCCGTAGGTCGCACCACAAGTCCACTATGATCCGGTAGCGCAATGATATCAGGGTGGTACGGGGCTTCCGGACTCCGAAACATCTGCGTCCGCATCGATCGGCGCTGCGCCACATGGCGAGCGCACAGCTCGAAGAGCGAGACGACCACGTCCTTCGGACTCTCCTGGCTCACATATCCGGTGAATGGATCCGCCCCATCGGAATGCTCCGGCGCTCGGTCTGCCCAGAGTATGAGCTGGGGAGACACTACCACGTCGAGACGGGACAGCATCGAGGCCGACACTGCATCAAATTCGGGTCCGATGATGATCACGTCGGGTTCGACCAGTGCACTGCGCACCCGCGCTTCGTCGATACTTCCGCAGATGCTGATGATTCGTATCGCGTCACCGACGCAGGAACGTAGCTTTGTTTCGATAGTGTAACGATGCTCGTCGGTCACGACAAGCGCGAGACGCAAATACATCCGAGACTCCAGATCAACAACTTTGAACGACGTAACAACGAAACGAACCTATGACACGATTTGTCAGGGTGAAAAATACTTACTCGTCATTTCCTTTACATCGTAGATTCACTCTATGAGCCTTGTTTTTCTCCAGCTGGCGCTGGTGGTCGTGGCCGGAATACTGTATCGTCGCATCCCGAATTCCCTGCCACCACAGGAGATCAGAAGAGTGATCTCTTCGATCGTCCTGAACGTCTTCATCCCTTTTCTGACCTTTGGTGTGATCGCAACGGCGCCGCTGGGAATGGACCTTCTGACCGTGCCCTTGATCTCGATCACGACGGCTCTGCTCGGCCTGGGTCTTGGATGGCTCGTGTACGCACGGCTTCTTCGCAGACATCTCCCGGCACCCGCGGCTGGATCGCTGATCCTGGCAGCCACCTGGTGCAATGCGATGTACATGGGGTTGCCGATCACCACATCGGTTGTTGGCGAACATATCAGTCGCGTGCCGATCCTGTATGACTACCTCGGCATGACCCCGCTTCTGTTCACGCTTGGTGCGCTGATCGGCTCGCGCTTTGGCACAGCACAGATACAGACATCAATTGTCGGGGGGCTTACCGATGTGTTCACCATGCCCCCTGCGATCACCATTGCGGCTGCTCTTGTTGTGAATGCTCTCGACGTCGCCATCCCGGAATGGGTCACCTCCGCCTGCCTGAGCGCCGGAAAGGTTGTAGCTCCGCTGATGCTTTTCAGCATCGGACTGGCTCTGCGGCTGCCCTCGTGGAGGTCGATCCCGATCCTTGTGCCTTCCGTGGCGATCCGGGTGATCATCGTACCGGCATTGGTGCTGCCGCTTGCGGGCTACGTCATCCACGATGCGGACGTGCGCCTTGCCACCATGCTCGAGTCGGCAATGCCAACGATGATGCTAACCATGGTGTTTGCCGAGAAGTACGGACTTGATGAATCCGTGCTGGCGCAGGCCATTCTTCTTTCCACGCTTGTGTCAGCACTGACGCTGCCAATGCTGCCGGACCTGCTCTGATTCCGCAGGACTTTGGAAACGCTAACTTTGTTCATGCGTACGCTTTTGCGACTGTTTCTTCGACGAGTCCTTCGCGCCTATCCGTTCGAGCGCGGAAAGTACTCGATCCTGACAAAGATCTTTCTGTCACACGCCGCCCCCTTGGCCGGGACGCCCATCATCACGCGTCTCAAGTTCGGCCTGCGAATGAAGCTCGACCCGGCTGAGTACCTGCAAGCTCACCTTTACGCCTTTGGTGACTACGAGCTGCCAACGATCCGCTTTATCCGCAGCTTTCTGACGAGGGATGCCGTCTGCTGTGACGTTGGAGCGCAGATGGGCTACCTCTCATTGGCCATGGCTACGGCCGCCGAGGGTACGACAACAGTCCACGCCTTTGAGCCCGAATCGGTCAATGCCGAGCGCTTTGCCGAAAACGTCGCCCTCAACGGTCTGCGCAACGTCAGCCTTCATCGCACGGCCGTATCGAATGTCGACGGCATGCTGAGACTCTATCTCTCGAACGATCGAAATGCCGGCACGCACAGCACCATTGCCAACTCCTCAAACGTGTCCGACGAGTTTGTCGATATCCCTTCAACGACCCTTGATTCCTTCGCCGCTGCGCAGGCACTTGAACGTCTGGATCTGATCAAGATCGACGTTGAGGGTGCCGAATTCGACGTTCTGCGTGGTGCCGACCGCGTGCTGCGAACGCTGCGTCCATGCGTGATCCTTGAGCTGAGCGATGCCTTGCAGCAGCAGCGCGGAATGACTTCGAAGAACATCAAGGTCTTCATGGCCGATCGGGGGTACTCGGCCTACGCGATCAACGACGACGGAACGCTCGTCGCATCGGCACCTGACGCCACGCATATCAACGACAACGTCGTGTTCCTTGCTACCTCATGAAGGTTCGACTGCTCGCCCCCTTCCCGCCACCCTACGGAGGCGTAGCGCTGCACAGCGTCCGCCTGCTTGAGGGGTTGCGCGATCACGGTGTGCAGGCATCAGGAATTTCCTTAGGGGGCCTGCCGGATGCCATCGATGATATCGTTCCGTTCTCGCCGATGGTGTTTCTGAACCGTTCGCTTGTTCACTATCACACTGACGAGGGGAATCACCGCTGGATGCGCCTTCTGTCGAGGATGTGGCGCATCACGCGCACCCCGTACGTGGTGACTGTTCATTCGTTCCGACACCGACCGGAGTTTGACGACGCTTCAGTCCGGCGATCTCTCGCGGCGGCATTCACGCAGGCGAAGGCCGTGATCGCGATCAGTCAGGACGTGGTCGATGATCTAGAGCGTCGAATCGGCGTTCGACACAAGCTCACGCGCACCATCGCCTCGGCCCTTCCCATCAGCCGCTGGGAGCGCCACGCGGCTCTGTCGACGGCCTTCCCCGAAGAGTGGATCAATGCACCCGTTAGGCTTCTGGCCAATGCGGGAAGGGTTGTCTCGTACCAGGGCGAGGACCTGTATGGGATCGACCTTCTGCTTGACGCCATGTCCACGATCGACCAGGACGTGCAACTCTGCATAGCGATCGGTGAGATCGTCGACCATAACCTGTGGGCCCGACTGCAACGCAAGATCGAAGCCGACCCCCGTGTCTGGCTTGTACAGCAGCTGCAGGGTCCGCTTGTCCCGGCCGTGTCACACGCGCACGTTATCGTGCGCCCCACCCGCACCGAAGGCGGTCCTTCACTGACTCTGAGCGAAGCACTCGAGCTCGGCCGCTGGGCCGTCGGCTCTGATGCCGTTGAACGACCTCAGGGAACCATCGTGTTCCGCAGCGGTGACAGTGGCGACCTTTCCCGCGCGCTGTCTCAGGCCATCCGCGACGTGCGTCGCAGCCTCATGCCCCCTCCAATGCCTGCAAACATCGATGCCGTCCAGCGGATCGTGAATCTGTATCAGAGGGTGACCAGTGACACATAGTGTCGCAGCATGCTGCGACCCCCCCCTCACACCCCAACCTGAAACCTGAAACCCGAAACCTGAAACCTGAAACCCGAAACCTGAAACCCGAAACCTGAAACCTACTTGGTCATAGCCACACACACACCGGCCGAGGTATAGATCTTCATGTCTGGCATGGAGACGGGGACCTCGCGGTAGGAACCGTGGCGAAGGGCGTGATCGACGGTGTGCATCTGCAGCAGAGTGCGGGTGATCTTGCTTAGTCCGTGCTGTTCGACGATGCGGTCGTTAAAGAATGGCTCGTCGTAATCACCGAAATAGGTGCGTGAGACTTCGTTAAGACCGGAGGCTTCGACGATGCGTCGGTTGAACGAGGCAACGTCATAGTGACGCTGGAAGAACACGGGCTTCTGTGTAAACTTTTCGCCGTAGACGTCCTGGTTCAGGAACCAGTCGCGGGCATGACCCTCGTTGAGTGGGGTGGTGAGCAGATACATTCCGCCCGGTTTGAGCAGCTTGGCGCTCTTGGCCATCGCTACGCTGTCGAGTTCACCTTCGAAGTGCTCGATCACGCTGATGTTGGTGATCACATCGAACGACTCCGGTTCGAGTTCCGCTTCAAGGAAGTCGCGCAGCACCACGTGGAATCGATCGGCCGACAGGCTCAGTTTGCGGGCATACTCGTGCTGTTTCTCGACCCATGAGAACTTGTCCAGACAGGTCACATCCCAGGCGGAGTTCTTCGCGACCCACGAGGGAAAGATCGACTGCCCGGTACCGATGTCGAGATAGCGAAGGGGCTTATCAAGCAGAGGCTGCAGGTATTCAGCCAGCAGCGGCAGCTCGATCGCGCGCTCGTATCCAAAGCCTTTGACGCGATAGAGAAAGCGCAGACTCTTGGCGTGCGCGTCGATGGCCCGTGCCAGGTGCTCGTTAATGCGGCGTATCATGCTTGTCCCTCGTTCGAATCCCGAACGCAAATCTCGGAAAGCACCGGATGTGATCGCAACGATTCGAGCACAGCAAAATTCGTCAGCTCATAGTGAATGGGTGTGATGGCTGCGTATCCGTTCTTCACGACATGGTCATCACCATCTGGCAGTTCACGGACCGTGGTGAACTCTCCTGTCAGCCAATAGTAGGGTCGGCCCTGCGGGTCGATGCGAACATCATATCCGTCATCCCAGGCGTTATGACCCTGACGCGTCACGCGGATACCTCTGAATTCCTCGCGCGGCACCGGCGGAACATTCACATTCAGCAGTGTGCCAGGCGGGAGCCCCATGTCCATCAATCTTGACGCGATCTGAAAGGCAACCTCTGCCGCCAGCGACATGTCCGCGCTATGGTCAAATGTTGCCAGTGACACAGCCATCGACGGGATACCCATCAGGGTGCCCTCGGTGGCAGCGCTGACCGTACCGGAGTAAATGGCGTTGACGCTGGTATTAGATCCGTGATTGATCCCGCTTACCACGATATCCGGACGTCGCTCAAGTAGTGTGCTTACGCCGAGCTTGACGCAGTCGGCCGGAGTACCGTTGATCGCATACCCGAATACTTCCCCGTCGCGATGAAATGGCGTTGCCCGAAGGGGGCTTGCTACGGTAAGGGCATGTCCGACAGCACTTTGCTGACGATCAGGCGCTACAACCACAACATCGCCGATGCGACGCATTGCCTGCACCAGAGCATGAATACCGGCGGAATCGATGCCGTCATCGTTTGTAACGAGAATGTACACCCTCAGAGCCCCTTATCGCGTGAGATCGAGATACAACACAAACGCCATCAGCATCAGCAGCAGAGCTACGCCGATTTGCTGGACACGGATCTTGAAGGCCGTTGGCAGTTCGCGACGGATGATCGCTTCAATGCCGACAAACACAAGGTGTCCACCGTCGAGTCCGGGAAGTGGCAGAAGATTCATCACGCCCAGTGAAATTGAGATCAGGGCCATGAAGCGCAGAAACGACTCAATGCCCAGATCAGAACTCCGCGAGGCCATCTGTGCAATGCGAATGGGTCCGCCAAAGCTCTGCTTCACGCTCACGGTCCCCTGCACGACATGAGCTACCGATGCACCGATCATCGAGATGGTCTTTCCTGTCTGACTGACGGCAGAGGAGAGGGCTTCGGTGACGGAGAAGGACTCAACACGCTTCGGCCCGGTGTACTCTGTTTCGAGCTGCACGCCGATGGTGGAATCTTTCGACACCAATACCGTGACCGGGCGCGGCGTCCCATCACGGTCGACGTGGATGATCATGCTCTTTGATGCATGCTGACGGATGTACTGCTGAAACTGTACGATCGAGCGTATCGGCATCGTATCTACGGCCAGTGGCACGTCTCCGACCTTGAGACCGGCTGCATCTGCTGGACGCCCCTTGACGACCCCGCCGATGCGCACCGTCATGTTATCGGGGTAGACTCCCAGGCCGGCCTCTGCCGTCAGCGCCCGCACCAGATCTTGCCCTTTCAATCGCAGCATCAAGCGTCCGCCGTCGCGTTCAATCTGCATCGTCCTGTCGGAGGTGTTCGTTGCCACCGCCAGTGCTTCGGACATATCACCCCAGGTTTCAACGCTCTTGCCGTCAATGGCCAGAACACGATCACCGGCCACAACTCCGCTGGCGGCAAGGGGCGAGGCAGGATCCACCCATCCGATGCGCGTGGTGGCCATTTCTTCGTGACCAAACCAGAGCGTGAGCGAGGCGAAGACTACGATGGCGAGAAGGAAATTCATCAGCACGCCCGCACTCAGGACGAGTGTCTTGGCCAGTGCCCCCTTCGAGCGAAACTCATATGGCTGCGGTGCGCGATCGGCAAAGCCCGTATCGAAGGACTCATCGATCATGCCGATTATCTTCACGTAGCCCCCTATTGGAAACGCGCACAAACGATAGTCCGTATGCTCGCCAAGCTCCAGATCGTCGGGGAGCTTTCCGAAGGTAAAGCCCGTCAGTCGGTTCCACCCCAGCACGCGCGGCCCCATTCCAAGGGCGAAGACATCGGCCCGCATGCCGGTCCAAAGGGCGGCCAGGAAGTGCCCCAGCTCGTGCACGAAGACCAGCACGCCGATGACAATGAGAAACGAAACGAGAGGCTGTAAAAAGTCCATGACCGTGATTAGGCTACCAGTGAGGGGAACTCGCCGGCGATGCGGCGCGCTTCGGCGTCGATCGCAATAATGTCCGGCAATGACGGATGATCAAGGTGTTCCATGTGTTCGAGTGTGTGACGAATCACCGAAGGGATGTCGGTAAACCGCAGCCGCTGTGCAAGAAACGCCGCCACCGCGATCTCATTGGCTGCGTTGACGATGGTGCCTGATGAGCCACCTGCCGCGAGTGACTCGTAGGCAATGGCCAGACATGGAAAGCGATCAAGATCGGGTGCTTCGAAGGTAAGCGACCCCAACGCCGCAAGGTCCATTCGGGGGATGTCCAGGGGCCAGC
Organism: Ignavibacteria bacterium; assembly: GCA_947459875.1. Classification (GTDB taxonomy): domain Bacteria; phylum Bacteroidota; class Ignavibacteria; order Kapaibacteriales; family Kapaibacteriaceae; genus UBA10438. Next base: position 8,738 of record CANHFG010000025.1, on the reverse strand, counting down.
GGCGCGGATAGGACAGCGCATACTGGATCGGCACGAGCATCGTTGGCACGCCCATCTGTGCCTTCACCGACCCGTCAACAAACTGCACCATGGAGTGAATGATCGACTGCGGGTGGACCACAACATCGATCTTCTGGCCGGGCAGATCGAAAAGCCAGCGGGCCTCGATCACCTCAAATCCCTTGTTCATCAGCGTGGCAGAATCGATGGTGATCTTGGCACCCATCGTCCAGTTAGGATGCTTCAGCGCCTGCTGCGGCGTGACCTTCGGGAGCTCGTCTTTTTCGAGCCGACGAAAGGGGCCACCCGATGCCGTAATGATCAGTTTTTCAACATCGTCACCATGCTCACCGATAAGACACTGAGCGATGGCGCTGTGCTCGGAATCCACCGCCAGAAGTGTTGCACCGTGCCGGGCCACGGCCGGCATCAGCACACTGCCGGCGCTGACGAGAGACTCCTTGTTGGCAAGACCGATGATGTGACCCGCCTCGATGGCCGCCATCGTTGGCACCACGCCGCTGAAGCCCACCATGGCCGACAGGACAACGTCGTTCTGACTGTCGGCTGCGGCCTGACATATTCCTTCTTCGCCGCTTAGAACCGGTCCGGTAAACTCCGGCATCGCCTGGCGGAAAGAGCTGCAGGCCTTCTCATCCCGGATGGCAACTCCATACGGACGATACCGCCGAACCTGCTCGAGCATGTCCGTCCAGCGTGTGTTGCAGGTGATCCACCGCAGGTTCGCCCCCTGACCCATCCTCTGGATGATCTCCAGAGCCTGCGTACCGATCGACCCTGTCGAGCCCAGTACAGTGATCGAGGATGGGGCGCTGCCGGACGTGGTCACAGGTACCTGTTCGTGATTTCGTTCGACGAAGTGCCCGAGAAGCAACGGAAGTCGCCGGCTTCGATCGAGTCATCCTCGCGCATGTGCACACGCAGGAAGTATGACCGCAGCCAACGGTTAAGCGTCGTGGATTTGTTGCGTTCGATGTAATGCACGATATACGGATGCGTCGCCACGGTAACGCCCACCGACCAGGTGCCGGCGCGGAAGCGGCGCAGCCAGCGGTCGATGTCGGCCACAACGCTCTCTGGAGAGATCACACGTCCGGTGCCCAGACAGAACGGACATTCCTGACTGGTGCGCTCGGCCATGCTCTGGCGGATACGCTGACGCGTCATCTGCATGATGCCAAGGGGCGAGAGCGGATGCACCACCGTTTTGGCACGATCGCGCAGAAGTTCACGGCGCATTTCGTTCACCAGCCGGCGGCGGTTCTCTTCCTGATTCATGTCGATGAAGTCGATCATGATCATTCCGCCGATGTCGCGCAGCCGCAGCTGACGCGCCACCTCTTTGACTGCTTCGAAGTTGGTCTTGACGGCAATGCCCTCCTGCGTGCGCTCATTTGAGGCGCGACCGGAGTTAACATCGATGACGACCATGGCCTCCGTGTGATCGATGATCAGCGACCCTCCGCTGGCGAGCGGAACACGCCGTGAATGCGAAAGCAGCACATCGCGTTCTATCCCATACACATCGAGCATCGGGCGCGTGTCGCCGTAGAACTCCAACCGATCAAGCAGATGCGGCGCCGAGCGCTGCACATAGGCCTTTACATCGCGGAAGACCTTGCGATCGTCTACCACAACCTGTGCGACGTCCTCTTTCAGCACATCGCGGATAACGCTATGGGAGATACTTTCTTCGCGATGCAGAAGCATGGGGCCGGTAGCTGTTCGCACATCTTTCTCGATCTCGCGCCAGTCTTCGAGCAGCGACGTGAAGTCACGTCGGACGTCGTCATCCGTCAGCCCTTGTGCAGCGGTGCGGATGATGCAGCCCATGCCCGGTTCGAGCAGCGACGTGGCGATCTGCCGCAGGCGCTTACGCTCACGAGGATGTGTGATGCGGCGCGAGATGCCGATCGTTTCTTCAAATGGAAGCAGCACAACATTGCGTCCCGTCAGGCCCACCTTCGTCGTGATGCGCACACCCTTCTGGTGATAAGCCTCGCGGGTAACCTGCACCACCACCATCTGCTTGGCCTGCAGGTTGATCTTGATCTGTCCGCTGCGTTTGGTGCTGAACGTCGGGAGACGCTTCTTGCTGTCGGCCTTGGACGTGCGCAGTGCAACATCGGCCGAGCCGACGGCTTCGGAAAGCGGACGGTCATCATCACCGTCATCGGTGGCGTCCTCTTCCATGGTTGAATCGACATCGCTGAAGTGCAAGAATGCGTCTTGCTCAAGTCCGATGTCGACAAAGGCCGCATTCATCCCCTGCGCCACCTTCATCACCCGGCCCAGATAGATATTCCCTACCTGATGCTCACTGTCGGGGGCCTCGGTGAAGAGCTCTGCCAGCTTCCCATCCTCGGTGATTGCTACCCGAAGATGGCCTGACGTGGCGTTGATGAGGATACGACGTACCATCTAAAAAAAGTGGCCAAGTTGACCGTGGCGCCTTGTACACATGCTGACCGTTGCTTCCTTCCGGACCTGGCGGGGTTGGGCCTGGTACAACCGCACGGGACTTGGCCGTGTTTCGTTCATGGTTGTGATGGGGCGCAAATATACATCATGGCTTGCGGAATTCCGGCACGAGTCCTTGCCAACACTCCCAATAATCGTTCTGAAGCTCAGCGCACGACATGGCAAAGGCTGTCGGACGGCACACAAATCGCGTTTCGAACATGAAAGCCATGGTTCCGTCGATCTTCGTCGGCTTGAGCTCAACGGTGGACATTTTCTTGTACGTATCGGCATCCGGCCCGTGACCGCTCATGCAGTTGTGCAGCGACGAACCACCCGGTACAAATCCGCCCCCTTCCTTGGCATCATACACGCCGTCGATCAGCCCCATGAACTCGTTCATGAAGTTGCGATGGAACCATGGTGGACGGAAGGTGTTTTCGGCCACCATCCAGCGCGGCGGGAAGCAGACGAAGTCGATGTTAGCCACGCCCGGAGTATCCGAAGCCGACGTCAGCACGGTGTAGATCGACGGATCGGGATGATCGAACGTGACCGAGTTAATGCACTGATACTTGCGCAGGTCGTACTTGTATGGCGCATAATTACCGTGCCAGGCCACCACATTCAGTGGCGAGTGGTCGTACGTGCCGCGCCAGAGGTTGCCCTGAAACTTGGCAATCACGGCGAACTCACCCGTGCGCTCTTCATACCAGGCTTCAGGCGTCAGAAAGTCACGCGGATAGGCCAGCCCATTGGCGCCGATCGGACCCAGATCCGGCAGTTTCAGGCGCGAACCGTAGTTCTCCAGAATGTAGCCCCGCACGCCCCCTGAGACTTCGACGCGGAACTTCACGCCACGCGGTATGACGCAGATCTCGTACGGCTCTACGTCCACAATGCCCATCTCCGTGAGGAATCGCAGCGACCCTTCCTGCGGCACGATCAGCATTTCGCCGTCGGCGTTATAGAAGAACGTATCGGTCATCGACGTGTTGGCAGCGTAAACATGGATCGCCGAACCGCTGTGCGTGGTCAGATCCCCGCTACCGGCCATCGTGGCGATACCTTCGATGAAGGTTGTCGGCGCGGTCGGCAGCGCCAGGGGGCTCCAGCGAAGCTGATTTGGCGTGGTCTCCACTTCATTGAACGGCGTAGAACGGATCAGGCCGTTATCGATCCGCTCGTACGGCCTGTGCACCACCGAAGGCCGGATACGGTACATCCACGAGCGACGGTTTTCCGACCGCGGAGCGGTGAAGGCCGTCCCGTTGATCTGCTCGGCATACAGCCCAAAGGCCGGCTTCTGCGGCGAATTGCGTCCCCGCGGAAGTGCTCCCGGTACTGCCTCGGTGGCAAACTCGTTGCCAAATCCACTCATGTATCCCATCGTACCTACCTGCTGTAGTGATTCATCCAGCGGACGCGGGCATCTCCGGCTCGCGCCCTCCCTGCGCGCCCAGCAGGATTCGAACCTGCGGCCAGCAGCTTAGAAGGCTGCTGCTCTATCCAACTGAGCTATGGGCGCATGCCTCAAATTACGGCAGGTTTTGGGTTTTGGGTTTTGGGTTTTGGGTTTGGGGTTCTCATGAGATGGAATGTCACGATGTAAGGCCGTTCCTGCTCTTTCGGACAAATCCCACACGCACATCAACAACGGAGAGACCCACAATGATCACGACATTCCGAGACCTGTTTGTCTGGCAGAGGGCAATGCAGTTAATTCACGCCGTTTATCCAGTAGCCGATGCCCTACCATCGTGTGAACGACACGGATTGACCCCGCAGCTTCGCAGAGCGGTTACGTCAATTGCGCTGAACATTGCTGAGGGCAAACAACGCACAACACGGAAAGAGTACTGCAGGTTTGTTGACATTGCATTGGGATCACTCAGCGAAGTTGAGGCGATACTCCTCATCATCCATGATCTTTACCAAGACGCAATTCACATCGAGCAAGGGATGTTCGAGGATATAACAACCCTGCGTAAAATGCTCTTCAGTCTTCGCAAGAAGCTACGAGCGCCTGAAAATCCTAATCAAGACACGAATACCTCTCCCCCTAAAACCTAAAACCCAAAACCCAAAACCCAAAACCTATCCCGGAAGTATCTCGTACGCATTCAGCGCCTCATCGATCTGCAGGCGCACCGGACCGTGGGGAGTTGGGATCGTTGTAAGGTCTTCAAGGGGCGTGCCGGACAGGCGCGCGGACTCGCGGCGGATGTCAGCCAGCCAGGCATAGAGCTGCGGGGAGACGGCGACTTCCGTCGGGGCATGGCCATTGGTGGAAACGAAGCGCTCGATCGTCGCCATCAGCTCTTCGAATGCATCAAACCATTCCATCTCGTTCTCCTGGTTGCGAAAGTGTCCGTTCCTGATGGATTGGAGAACCAATCCGTATGCCAAAAAACCCTCAATGGGCGGAAGCGTTTCAGGTCGACCATGTGCCTGTTTTGCGTACTTTTGTCGTCTTTCCCGGGCCCTGGGTTTGTCACACCAATCTGTTGACGCCGACGATGAGATGGAGGGCCGCATCTGATCGACGGACAATGTAGGAAAATCGTATGTCTGAATCTACCGAGCAAACGCCGGAAACAACGCAGGACGTCGCCGCCGACGTCACCATGGAGACGGTGGCTGCGGCATCCAAGCCACTCCCCTCCCGGAAGTACTCCGCCGTAGCCGATATCGTTAACGGCGAGATCTCCGAGCCGATCATGGGCGATGACGAGTTCCGCAGTCTCTTTGAATCAAAGGTTTCTACGCTGAAGGCCGACGACATGGTGCATGGCACCGTGATCTCGGTGACCAAGGACGAGATCCTGGTTGATATCGGCTTTAAGTCGCTGGGCGTTGTCCCGCGTGCCGAATTCGTCGGTGCCGAACTTCTGACGGCCGGTGAAACGGTCGACGTATTCGTTGAGAAGATCGAAGATGGTGATGGCCGCCTGATGCTGAGCCGCCGCCGTGCCGACTTCATGAAGACGTGGGAAGAGATCCTCAAGCTGGCCGAAACCCAAACCGTCACCCAGGTCCGCATCCTTCGCCGCATCAAGGGCGGTATGGTTGTCGACCTTCTGGGTATTGAAGCATTCCTTCCCGGTTCGCAGATCGATGTTCGTCCGGTGCGTGACTTCGACGCATGGGTCGGCCGCACGATCGACGTGCGCGTGGTCAAGGTCAACCACCCAAGCGAAAACGTTGTTGTTTCGCACAAGGTTCTTCTCGAAGAACACCTTGCAGAGCAGCGCGGGAAGATCCTCGAACTTCTCGAAAAGGGGCTCGTTTTGGAAGGCACCGTCAAGGCCATCTCCGACTTCGGCGTGTTCGTCGATCTTGGCGGCGTAGACGGCCTTGTGCATATCACGGACCTTTCATGGGGCCGTGTGTCGCACCCAAGCGAGATCGTCCAGCTCGATCAGCAGGTCAAGGTTGTGGTTCTGGATTTCGACGAGAACCGCAAGCGCATTTCGCTCGGCATGAAGCAGCTGACGCCACATCCATGGGATCAGATCGGCGAGCGCTACGAGCCAGGTTCGAAGGTACGCGGCAAGGTTGTGTCGCTGACCGATTACGGAGCCTTTATCGAGATCGAAAAGGGTGTCGAAGGTCTGATCCACATCAGCGAAATGTCATGGACGCAGCACGTCAAGCACCCATCACAGGTGGTATCGCTCGGCCAGGTCGTCGAAGCTGCCGTTCTGAATATCGACAAGTCAGACCGTAAGCTTGCTCTTGGCATGAAGCAGCTCGAGCCAGATCCATGGAACGATTTGATGGCCAAGTACCCGATGGGTTCCGTGCACAAGGGCATCGTTCGCAACCTCACCAACTTTGGTGTGTTCATCGAACTTGAGCCGGGCGTCGATGGTCTGGTGCACATCTCCGACCTGTCGTGGACGAAGAAGATCCGTCATCCGGGTGAATTCGTCAAGAAGGGCGATGAGCTGCAGGTTGTGGTTCTTGCCATCGACAATGAGCACCGCCGTATCTCTCTCGGACACAAGCAGATCTCGGAAAATCCTTGGGACATCTTTGAGTCGGAATTTGCCATCGGCATGGAAACCGAAGGAAAGATCGTCCGCCTGATCGACAAGGGCGTGATCGTCGAAATGCCACAGGGCGTTGATGGATTCGTTCCTGTTTCGCAGCTCTCGTTCGCTCCGGTTCGCACGATCTCCGACTTCTTTAACGTCGACGATGTCCTTCCTTTGAAGGTTGTTGAGTTCGACAAGGAGCAGAAGAAGATCGTTCTCTCGGCAGTCGAGTTCCTGCGCGGTCGCTCGGCAGACGAGATCGCCAAGTACAACACCAATCACCCGGTTCCGAACGCTGACAAGTACAATGCCGACGGATCGGCATCGGCCTCCACAACGATCGAGGATCTCGAAAGCAGCGAGCCGGTTTCAGAGTAAAAGCTCTGATTTACTGTGGTTAATTCGTAACAACGAAAAGGCCCGCCATACGGCGGGCCTTTTTTATGTTACACCCAAATGAACATTCATCCTATACTCGACGAACTGTTCGCGATGACCTTTCACGCGGGCATCAAACCTGGTCTTGAGCGTATTACGGAACTGTGCAAGGGGCTTGGCGATCCACATCTTCGGTTGATCACCATTCACGTTGCCGGCACCAACGGCAAAGGGTCGACCTGCTCGATTCTTGCCTCCATTCTTACTGAGGCTGGCTACAACGTTGGCCTATACACCTCGCCACACGTGCGGCGCTTCAACGAGCGCATCCGTATCAACGGCACAGCCATTTCGGATGAGGATGTGGCACGTCTTGCCGTTCCCCTCATGGAACAAGCCAAATCGATCGGTGGCACGTTCTTCGAGGTCACCACAGCGATGGCTCTTCAGTACTTCGCTGAGAAGCGTGTGGATGTTGCCGTGATCGAGACGGGGCTTGGTGGACGTTTGGATGCAACGAACATCTGCATGCCGATCGTCAGCGTCATCACGACGATCGACTACGACCACATGGAGTACCTCGGCACAACGCTCTCGCAGATCGCCGGTGAAAAGGCCGGCATCATAAAGCCCGGCGTTCCGGCCGTGATCGGCGCGAACGGCTCGGATGCATGCGAGGTGTTTGAACGTCGCGCCGAAGCAACACAGTCGGAGCTGATCTTCGCCGAGGATGTTGTTTCAGTGGACGTTGATGCGTTCTATGCCGACCTGACGATGAGCGTATCGGTGATCCGTGGTGACGCTCGCCAGTACTATGTCAGCGAACTGACGGGTCAGCACCAGGCCGCCAACATCGGTGCGGCGATCGCCGCCATCACGGTGCTCGAGCGGACGTTTGCCATCGACCAGGAGGACATCCGGCGCGGCCTTCGCTCCATCCGACGCAACAGCGGCATCATGGCGCGCACGCATGTGGTGGCTACCGAGCCAACGACGATCGTTGATGTTTCGCACAACGCTGCGGGGCTCCATGCCCTCGTGCGCACACTCGTCGATACGCGTGTGGCAGGCCCCCTTCATGTCGTCTTTGGTGCAATGGCCGACAAGGACGTCAAGTCGATGCTTGCCGAGCTTCTTGCCCTCAACGCCACTTTGCATCTGTGCGCCCCGCAGCTGCCGCGCAGCATGCCGGTCCCGGACCTTGTGGACCTTGCAAAACAGGTCGGCCACGAACGCGTGATCGAGTACGCATCCGTGGCCGAAGCCGTGCAGGGGGCCCGCGCACTTGGCACGAGCATTATCTGCGGTAGTTTTCATGTGGCCGACGAGGCCGCTGACGTCCTTGGCTTTGCCGTATAGGCCGTTGATCCGGCGATCTTAGAAGATCATCGCCAGGGCAAAGAGAATCGCAAAGAGCACCTGAAGCTGGATCGTTGCTACGTTCCCCTTCACCAGGGTGCGCTTGTCGATGTTCTCACGCATGTACTTGACGATCCATCCGCCCCAGATCGCACCGATGGCGGCGACGCCATAGAGAAGGGGCTTCTGGTGTTCCATGGCCAGCCATACTGTCACGCCCAGAGCACCAAGCAGGAAGATCGCGTAGAATACCGGCGCCATGGCGTATCCGAAGGTCACCACGAGATGGTTCTTCCCGGTCTTGGCATCCCCTTCTGTATCCGGCACCTGATTGATAAGGAGGATGTTTGTTGTCAGAAGACCCGTTGGAATACCAAACAGGAAGGCGTCCCAGTTCATCGTACCCGTCAGCACATAATACATGCCCATGGTGATCAGCGGACCGAATGCCATGCCGATGGTGATCTCTCCGAGACCGTG
>CANHFG010000024.1 GCA_947459875.1 Ignavibacteria bacterium | reverse complement strand
CGCTACGCGCGAGGGAAGCCGAAGCGGAGGGAAACGCGCTACGCGCGAGGGAAGCCGAAACGGAGGGAAACGCGCTACGCGCGAGGGAAGCCGAAACGGAGGGAAGCGCGCTACGCGCGAGGGAAACCTGCGGAGGGAAACGCGCTTCGCGCGAGTATCAACCTCACACCTCACACCCCACACCTCACACCTCAAACCTCAAACCTCACACCTCACTGGGCTCTGTCATAGATCGTCTCGACGACGCGCATGAGGTCAGCTGCTTCATCGATGGTGGAGATCATGGGGACGACGCCTTTGACTGCGTTGACAAAGTGCTTTAGTTCGGACTCGTAGCTCTTTCGGTAGATCTCCATGTGCGTGCGCTTCTGGGTGGCAGCGCTGCTTTCGATCACATTACCCTTTCGCTGGACCAGTCGGAACGGATTGATGTAGGTACTTCCGCGCTTTCCGAACACATTGCAATAGTAGAGGTCTTCGGCACGAACGAGCGACCAGCTTGTTTCGATGGTGGCGATGGCTCCGGATTCGAACTTTAGCATTGCCACGACGACGTCTTCGACGGCTTTTGTTTCATGATGGAACGTCGAAGCGCTTACCTCGGTGATCTTGCCACCGCCGAGTACCTGCAGGATCATGTCGATCACGGTCACGCCGAGGTCGATCAGCACGCCGCCCCCTGACTTATCGGCATTGGCGATCCAACGGGCGTCGGTCGATCGTTGCTTGACCCAGCCGGCTTTGACGTAATACACGTTGCCGATGTCGCCACGGTTGACGGCGTTCATCATACTTACCACGTCGGGTCTGAAGCGGTGATTCATGCCAACCATGACATGAACACCATGCTCGTGGCTGAGATCACGTATCTGGATCGTCTCGGCGAGCGTTCGAGCGGCCGGACGTTCAATGAAGACGTGCTTACCGGCTTCGATGGCCTGCATGGCCACCTCGGCGTGCGCATCTGTGCTCGTGGTCACAAACACCGCATCGACGTCCGGCAGGCGCAGTGCATCGTCGAGCGAGCGAAACGCATGTTCAATGCCATACTTCTCGGCTAGAATGCGAGCCTTGGAGACGCTGCGGTCGCAAATGGCAACGATCCGCACTCCGCTCATTGAGCTCAGCAGTGGAAGATGAATGTTCTGCGCGATGTTGCCCGCGCCGACGAGTACGATTCGGACCATGTTGCGCACAATGCAAAAATCGTGCCGATGCCTCAGGGGGCCAGGCGCATCACGTCGTCGATAGCCGCAAGGACGTCCGAGGCCGAAATCAGGCGCATGCAGTCGAAGTGACCCTTCGGACAGCGGTCCCTGCCGATGTGACTGCACGGTCTGCAGCTGACGTCTTCGCGCTCGACGATGCGCACGTGATCACCGGTGGGAGCAAAGCCAAGCTCACGGACCGTGGAGCCGAAGATGGCCACCACCGGACGCTGACGAGCCGTGGCAAGATGCATCACCGCCGAGTCGTTACTCACAACGATCCGACAGGACTCCAGCGCCTGCACCGTCTGCGCAAGATCGCGGGCGCCGTCGGCGCGCTGCAGCGGCACACCGGCCAGCTCCGCTATGCGGTCACACAGCTGCACATCGTCGGGTCCGCCAAGCAGCATCACCTTCTGCTGTCGCTGCTCAACGAGCTGCCGGATGAGCTCGGCATAGCGTTCGGCCGGCCATCGCTTGGTGTCGTGCCGCGCCCCGGGAGCTATGCCGACATGCGTGGCAGGAAGATCGCCACCACAGGTTCCGTCGGCCGACCAGACCTCGGTACCATGCGGGTCAAGATCAACTCCGAACCGGGCAAGGGGCTTCCAATACCGCTCGATGATCGAGGTGATGCGCTTGGGCCTCTTCTTCAGCCATACGAGCAGCATCTTTTCCAGCCGATGCTTGTGTATGCTCACAACCTGCGTGGTGGCCGGAGGTGCTAATGATGATATCAGCCGACCCGAACGGCGGTTCTTCTGCAGGTCCACGATAATGTCGTAGGGGGCTTGCCTAGCCCCCTTCGTAAGGTCATCACTTGTGCCAACGGATCGCTCGATAGGGTACACCCGCCGTACACGCGGATTGTGAGCCCATACGGCGCTGAACCGCGCATCGACCGCAACGTCGATGTTCATTTGCGGCAACGACCTTTCGATCTGGCGCACAAGAGCTGTGGCCAGGATCACGTCGCCCAGCGACGACAAGCGGATGATGAGAATGGACTGCATTGCGGGAAAGTTGCGATCTTTGCGCGGCAGAATTCCCGCAACATACGCGACAAACCCATGCGCTTTTCGGTAGAACAGGACGACGAGCTGGTTGTATTCACCATCAAGGAGCCCATGCTCGATGCAGTCCTGGCCCCTGATGTCAAGAGTGAGATCCTGATCATCTGCCAACCCGCAGTCAAGGCTCTGATCATTGATCTGTCAATGGTCCAGATCTGCGACACCCAGGGCCTCTCAGCTCTGCTGCTTGCCAGACGTCAGATGAACGAACACGAAGGCTTCATCGTCCTGGTCGGCGTGAACGAAAACGTCCACAACCTGCTGCGCATCTCGAAAATTGATGACCTCTTCGAGTTCAAGGAAAGCGTCAGCCAAGCCATCGCGTGGCTCCAGGAATAGCTGTCGGGTGTGAGGTGTGAGGTTGATTATCGCGCGAAGCGCTTCGCGCAGGTTTCAGGTTTCAGGTTTCAGGTGTCAGGTTTGAGGTGTGTGGGGTTGATCATCGCGCGAAGCGCTTCGCGCAGGTTTCAGGTTTCAGGTTTCAGGTGTCAGGTTTGAGGTGTGTGGGGTTGATCATCGCGCGAAGCGCGCTTCCCTCCGTTTCGGCTTCCCTCGCGCGAAGCGCGTTTCCCTCCGCCTCGGTTTCCCTCGCGCGAAGCGCGCTTCCCTCCGCCTCGGCTTCCCTCGCGCGAAGCGCGTTTCCCTCCGTTTCGGCTTCCCTCGCGCGAAGCGCGCTTCCCTCCGCCTCGGCTTCCCTCGCGCGAAGCGCGCTTCCCTCCGCCTCGGCTTCCCTCCGTGGATGTCGTGGGGAAAATCTGTGCCTATCCCCGGCGGCTGAATTCCTAGATTGAGGGATGAGTCAAAATGTGCCACAGAGGGGGTCGGTCCTGGCGATCGAGGACCCGGTCGGTAATGTACCGCCACATTCCACAGATGCCGAAGTAGCTGTTCTCGGAGCAATGCTTCTCGACCGGGAGGCTGTTGCCAAGGTGGTCGAAGTTCTCGACGCGGAGTGCTTTTATCACGAACGCCATGTGCGGATATTCAAGGCCATGATGGCGCTGTTCGAGCGCGGGGTAACGATCGATATCGTTTCCCTGGCCGATCAGTTGCAGCGTGAGGGGGCTCTGGAGATCGTCGGCGGAATGTATGCCATCACGGAGCTGACGATCAGGACGGTTTCGGCCGCGAACGTCGAGCACCATGCACGTATTGTGCTCGAGCGGTTTCTCAAGCGTCAGCTGATCAAGGTGGCGGGAGAGATCATCCGTGATTCCTATGATGACACCACCGATGCGCTTGATGAGGTCGACCGGGCCGAGCAGCGCATTTTCGACATTGCTGAGCGTCGATTGCGTCGTTCATACATGGGCATGAAGAAGCTGACGAAGGATGCCATCGAGCGCATCCTGTCAATGTCCTCCCGCGACAGTGATGGCATCACCGGCGTCCCGTCAGGGTTTACCCAGCTCGACCAGTTGCTGAGCGGTTTCCAGCCGTCAGACCTTGTGATCGTGGCCGCACGACCTTCGATGGGGAAGACGGCCTTTGCCCTCACCATCGCCCGTGAGGCGGCCCGACGCGGCAAAGCCGTTGGCGTGTTCTCGCTGGAAATGTCCGCCCAGCAGCTTGTGCTGCGTCTGATCTCGGCCGACGCCCAGGTGGGCCTGCAGGCGCTGCGCAGTGGACGTCTGTCCGGTAACGAGATGCATGAGATCGTCACGCGCATCGATGACCTCATGAATGCCAAGATATTCATCGACGATTCGGCGGCCCTCTCGCCGGTGGAGTTTCGCGCCAAATGCCGCCGTATGAAGGTCGAACACGGTATCGACATGGTGATGGTAGACTACCTTCAGCTGATGCATGCGCCCAAGGCCGAAAGCCGCGAGCGCGAGATCTCGACGATCTCGCATGCCCTGAAGGCCGTTGCCAAGGAGCTGAACATCCCCGTCATCGCCCTGTCGCAGCTGAACCGTACACTTGAAGCCCGGTCAGACAAGCGTCCAATGCTATCTGACCTTCGTGAATCCGGCTCTATCGAACAGGATGCGGACGTGGTGATGTTCATTCACCGTCCGGAATACTACAAGATCATGACGTTTGACGATGGCCGGTCAACCGAGAATATCGCCGAGATCATCGTCGGCAAGCAGCGTAACGGCCCCACCGGAGATGTGCGCCTCTTCTATCAGAAGGAGCTTGCCGCGTTCCATGATCTGACCTACCATCGTGACGCGTTTGATGCGCCCCCTGAGGCAGGAATGCTCGACGATGCAGGCCCGGCGTTCTGATGATGCAAACGGCGATATACAATCGCCCTGCACGTCGTAGATTCCGCACACTTTGCCAGTACGAGGAGAGGTGATGAAGCATCTGTTTACTCTGTTGTGCACCGCAGTGGTGATATCGGCAACACTCCTGGCGCAAGATCCAGTGCTGCAGCTGGAAGCGCCTCGCGGGGGAGTGACCTTCTACACCACGCGCGACACGATCATTGAGATCCGCTGGAGCGGAGTCGATGACACGGTGGCCGTCAAACTCGACTATACCACTGACAACGGACGTCGCTGGACGGTGATCGAGGATAGCGCAAGGGGGCTTACCTATCCGTGGAACGTCAAGGGACTCACGCCGACGTCAACGTACCGCGTGCGCGTCTCACAGCTGCGTCCACCGGGAGCCGAAGATCAGGTGGTGTACAGCGGTCACAACAGTGCCGTTGTTGATGCATGGTGGAACCCGGCCAATACCCGTGTGGTGAGTGTTGCAGCCGAGGCACACATCTGGGATGCCATGCAGAGCTCATCTGATCCTCTGGCAGCCCTGCCAGGAGGCCGCACGCAGTTCACCTCCGTGCGCTGGAGTGCCGACTCGACAACGATCGTAACCGGATCCGAGGATGGGGAAGACGGCAAAGTTGAGGTGTTCGATGTGGCCTCGGTTACCAGTACTCTGGCACTCAACCTCGACACATCGGTCATGAAGGTCGAAGTCGATCCGACCGCATCGTCGATCTTCATCCAGTCACTTGCGCCACGCGTGCAGATCCATCGTCTGCGGCCGACCGTTTCCAGCGGGCCGACGCTCTTCATCGGATCGAACGTCTCGGATATCGCTCTCAATGCCGACGGTTCGCGCGTTGTGGTCTCGGCCGATGCTAATGCACGGGTGTATCCGCGGCTCGGCGGTTTGCCGGTGACGTTCAATGCACACGGCATCGGTGGCGCTCAGGCAGCTGCATTCAGTCCGGATGGATCGCGCGTGTGCAGTATCGGTGGTGACCTGACCACGCGGATGTGGAACTCCGCCACCGGCGTCGAGTTCTGGAACGCGACCGATAGACGTGAGGGCGTTCGCTCAGTTGCCTATTCGTCCGACGGAAGTCTTGTTGCCGTTGGAATGGCCGACTCATCGATCAAGGTGTTTCGTGCCGACAGTGGAATTCTCGTCTGGAGGTTCACCAACTATCGTGACAATGTGCGCATGGTGCAGTTCTCGCCCGATGGGGCCTACATAGCGGGTGCCTCGGATGACAACTTCGCTCGCGTTCACGATCTGACCACCGGTGAGCTGAAGGCCGCATTCCAGCATCGCGATAACGTGAATCTGGTGCGCTGGTCGAATGCCAGCGATCGGCTGCTGACAGCGTCGGATGATGGAACGGCCCGGATCTGGCAGGTCACCTCCATCGTTCTGCAATCCGATACCACCGAGCAGTTCACGATCGCTCCGCCCCCTCCGGCCTTTGTTCGGTTCGTTGCCACGGGGGATACGCTGAACATTGAGGAAACGACAACGATCACGGTTCGCACCGAGAACCCGCAGTTTCTGGGTCTTGCCGAGATCGACAGCGTGCGTCTGCGCTTAGCCTATGACCCGTCGATGCTCTTCCGAACGTCATCATCGATTCCGCTGACCGTGATCGATGATGTCCTTAATGGCCGGAGCAAGCAGTTTCTTATCTGCACGGTGCCGCTCGATTCGGTAGCCAGGGATCTCTTTACGGTCAGCTTCCAGGCCACACTGGGGCAGGACAGCGTCACGCGCCTGACGTTTGATAATGTCGCCCTTATCGGCAACGGTCCGGGAGCACGCGTTGAGGTTCTCAGCGATACGATCCTTGTGCGCGGGATCTGCCGCATCGGCGATGGTCCGCGGATGTATAACGCCAACGGTGCTCCGCTGGCGATCGTGACTCGCCCCCTGCCAGATGGCATTGCCCTGGATTGCACGCTGAGCGAGTCGGCCACGGCAACGCTTTCGGTCTATGATGTGCGCGGTGGACTCATTTTCAGCGATCGCACGACTGCCGATGAAGAGCGATCCCGACGAATGCGACGTGTCGTGCCGGCACACCTGCTCAACAGCGTTGCGCTCGTAACGCTGACAACGCCAACACAGTCGACCACGGCAGTGATCATTGACGGAGGTCGACCATGAACAAACGGATATCGACGCTTCTGCTTTCGGTGCTGCTGACGGCACCGGTTCTTACCGCTCAGTGGTGGAAGGTCACCCTTCCGGAGGATGTTTGGCTGACACAGGTCGGTATCACGGCCCATGGCGCATATCTCATGCATGATGCTCGGTTCTTGCTCCCGCAGGCACCGATGTGCTGCGAGCCGTATCAAAGTTCTACGACCGGCTCAATGTCGGTCTCAGCCTTTGTGCGTCAGGAGATCACCAAGCACGTCCGTCTGAGCTTGCGCGGGTCATACGTTCCGATGTCGGGGACATTCACGCAGGATCAATCGATCTTTGTCGCGGGTGCCATCAGGGGGCTGACCCGCTCCACACTTGAAACATCGATGACCTTTATCGGCGGTGAGATCCTGGCCGATGTGCGTGTTGCCAATCCCATCCGGCTGATGGCCGGCGTGACGATCGGAACTCTTTCGGGGGCAACGTTCTCGCAGCGCGAAGACCTCATTCAGCCGGGAACTGGGACCTTTGAGAATGGACGCCGCACACGCAACGAATCGCGGGGTGTTGCTCTGCAGAACGTAAACACCAGTCACATGGGCGCAACCTTCGGCGTGGGCTACGATATCCCGATGACCGAGAACCATTCGGTTGTGATCACCCCTGAGTTTCTTTACACGGCGGCACTTGGTGACAACATCAGCGGCGTTTCGTGGCGAACAAACATGGTGCGGCTAGGAGCCAGCGTTGCCTTCTCGCTTAACGCACCACAACCGCCGACGCCGGTCGAACGACGTCGCGAAGAGATCATCGACTCGCTCATCGTGCGTATCGCGCCGGATGCCGAGGAGTACCGTACGAAGGGGCAGGAGAGAGTTGCGCTCGATACGGTGGTCGGCGCCGACCTTGTGGTCATTACCGAAAGGGTCTCGCGCATCGACACGGTCTACATCCCCGAGCCCCCTGTCATCAATGCGGCCATCAAGGCAAGAGCAATCGATGAAAGTGGAGCGTTAAAGGACGTGTTCACGATCAACGTAACCACACAATACGTCACAGAGGCGCTGCCGATCCTGCCGGCGATCTTCTTCGATGGCCAGTCGATCACGATCTCATCGCGCTATCGTCAGGTGAGCAAGGGCAGTGAGTTTGACCTGGGAACCGTCCCGCCAAGAACTACATCGGTTCACCGGGAGATCCTGAATATTCTTGGCGAGCGACTCAAGCTCTCGCCGGCGATGACCATTCAGCTGCGCGGTACGGCTGATCCGACAACGGAGAATGCCGACTGTAATCTTGCCCGGTCTCGTGCCGTTGCCGTTAAAGACTATCTAACCCGCGTCTGGGGCATCGACGATGCACGCATCACAATCGCGGCCGGGTCCGGCTCGTGTGCGCCCGACCGCGTAACACGTCGGCTGTCGGAAGAAGGGTACGCGGAGAACCGACGCGTCGAGATCTCGTCGAATGACCTTGGGCTTCTTGCCTCCGTGGCTAAGCGCCGATTCAATGAGGCGCGCACGGTCAATCCCCCGCGTCTTCAGTTCGACCCAGCCGGGACAAGCACCAAGTTTATTACGGACTGGACGCTTGAGGCTCGCAGCGGACAGACGCAGCTGTTCTCGAAGTCCGGTAAGGGGCTCCCGGAAATTGTCACACAAGACCTTCCGCTGACAACGGCCGAGCTCATGACCAGTGGCATGCCGGTCGACGTCGAGCTCAAGGTTAAGGGTATCCGCCGCTCTTCGGCGGAAGCTGCGACCACGATCAACGTGCGCAAGGACACGGCAAACATTGAGCTCGAACGTCTTACACTGACGCTTTTCGAAGTGGCCAGCGACGAGATCTCCGCCATCGCTGAAGAACAGATCAAGTCCTTCGTCGAAAATGTTCCTGCCGGTTCCACCGTTGTTGTCCGTGGCTTCGCCGACATGCTCGGCAATGCCGAGTTCAACAAGAAGCTGTCGCAGAAGCGCGCCGAGTCGGTCTGCATGACCATCCGTAAGCATCTTCGAAAGCGCGTCGATCTGCAATGCAATGACATCGCAACTGATCGATTCCCGCCGGGTATCGAATCATACGGCACACCCGAAGAGCGCTTCCTGAGCCGTACGGTGCAGATCGAAGTGAAGAAGGCGAGGAAGTAGGGTACGGGGTACTGGGTACGGGGTACGGGGTACTGGGTACTGGGTACGGGGTACGGGGTACGGGGTACTGGGTACTGGGTACTGGGTACTGGGTACTGGGTACGGAGGGTTTTACACGTGGAGCGGTTTTGAGCTTTCAATTTATCTGCACGGTTCTTCTGCTCATAGGCGCTGCGCGTCTTGGGGCAGTTACGCTCGACGAGATCGTCGCTCGGCATATTCATGCCAGGGGTGGACGCTCGGCGCTCAACTCCGTGCGCTCGGTCCACATGATCGCCGATGTGTCGACGCAGTACGGCACGCAGATGACGATCGAGCGGGTGATCCAGCGCGGTCGTAAGATGCGTGACGTCAACACCTACGAAGGCCAGACAACCATCGAGACGTTCGATGGACAGAGATCGTGGCTGCTGATGATACCCGAAAAGTCTGCCACGTACCTTCCGACGCATTCGGCTGACCACTTTGAATTGTTTGCAGACATCGATGGGGAATTCATCGATGCGAATGCAAAGGGGCTTACTGCGTCCTACGTCGGATCTTCCAGATTGGAAGGAGTTCCGGTTCACTCGATCAGGGTTGTTGATGCTCAGGGTCTGCAACGAACGTATCACATCGACACCACGACGTATCTCGTGCACTCGGTAACGATCCTGTGCCGTGAGCATCCGAGTGAGGAGGAGACGATCCGGTATCTCAATTACACGGCACTCTACGGTGTGGCATTCCCCAAGGGGTACCTCGTGCGTCAGGGTGGATCTGTGCTCAGCATAGAGATCCAGCACTGGAAGACAAACGCTCTTTGTGGCGACTGGATGTTCACACCGGAGGCCGTAAGCGCACCGGGAAAGCTGCCAGGAGTTGCTATTCGTGCGTCCAGTGCGCCGATGGTGAAGAACCCCGACGGAAGCACGTCGCAGCTGGCTGATCCACCGATCGATGATTCGACGATGATCGACGAGGAGCCAACATACAGCGACGAGCAACTGGCAAACGTCGTCGTCTATCCGCTCGCCGCGCGTCTGAATGCCATCGAAGGCACAGTTCTGGTGGCGGTGCTGCTTGGACTTGATGGAAAGATCGAACGCATTGCCGTTCTTGAGTCACCACATCCTCTGCTGAGCGATGCCGCTGCGTACGGTGTATCAGCGTTGACATTCACACCAGCGATGCTCCATGGTAGCCCCCTTCGCGTATGGAAGAAGGTGCCGATAGATTTCCGGCTGCAGTGACGCGGTAGCCGCTGCGGAGCTGACCCTACCTCAGCTGTAGCTTACTTCTGCACACCTGACCAGCGGCGTTGTGCGTTACGACCAGCACCAGGCCGGAGAGTTCAGTCGGCGCATCGGCTACACTGCCGTCGGCGCTGCTCCAGAGAAGCCGACCCGTCAGGTCGTAAACAAGAGTACGACCATTGCAGGATCCCTCGCCGAAGTCCTCCTTCACACCCGTCGTACCTGCCGTTGTGAACATTGCCGGCGAACCCCATTGACCGGTTCCGGCCAGATTAAGTCCACGAGCACGCCAGTAGTAGGTCCTACCTGCCTTGAGTGGCGGCGTCCACGCCAGACTTGTGTCTCCGGCCTTACGTACGGTAGATGTTCCAAAGGACGCAAGCGAGTCGACCTCGATCTCATATCCCTTGTCCACGGCCGCTGGGCGTGTCCAGAGAAATCGCGGCCGGGTGGTCACGCCCGTTGCACCGTCGGCCGGGAACACGGCCAGTGGCGATGCCGGCACACCATATGTTCTGAAGCTCACCAGAGCAGAGTCGGACGTCGAGGCTGTACGGTATGATGCGCGGATTGAGCCGAAGAACTGTGTCGACGCCGTCAGCGTCGGCAGTGTCAGGCTGGTGTCGGTCACGACCGTGTCAACAACGATCAGTGGCGTCTTTGTGGCCGTACTCCAAAGACGCACGCGGTAGGACGTCGTAAATGCGCCTGGTATGGTGTAGGTCGAGCTCGACCAGCGCAGCAGCGTCGCCGTCGGCACGCTCGTATCGGCCAGGGCTGGTTGCAGCACCCTTGGCAAGGCCGGCATTGGATCTCCAACGTGCAGACTCCACGTATCGGACTCGCCCGATGCAGTTACGACCTTCCAGTCATAGAGGCCAGGGGGCAGATCGATCGGAGTGCGCGAGCCGGTAAGGTTCTGACGGATAATGACCGGTAGTGACGGTGTGGATCTCGGTGTGATCTCCAGCCTGACGGTCGAATTTGCGCTCGAGGCCCATACGAAGTCATCGGTGGACGCAACGCCAACGCTGCCGCGTGCAGGCCTGAGATTGACAGGGCGCAATGGCATGATAAGGCGATGTGTACCATCGCTGACCAGTTCGACGTAACTGTGGGGAGCGATCCCCGTGTGCTTCGTGACGACGCCTCCGGGCCAGTACACCGTTATGCTGTCGACCGTTGTGGCGGCACTTAGGCCAACATGGAGGTCCTGCGTCATCTGCGACATACGACCCCCGCTGACAGTGCCCGGCAGCCATCGGTGGTAGCGCTTCTGTCCGGCTGCGACAACTATCCGAGCCCCATATCCAGACAGGTGCTTACCAGCACGCGTATCGCTAAGGCGCACCGTCACTGATGCGCCGTTCTTAGGAAGATCATTGCGGAAGAGCTTCACGCTCTCGGTGCCGCTGGCACAAAGAAGATCAAGATCTCCATCGCGGTCGAAGTCGCCCCGTACGGCCGTCCACGCGCCGTGGATGAACATGCCCGACTGCCATGTCACATCGCGAAAGGGCTTTGTCGGATCCATCGAGCCAAGGTAGAGGTGCGACGGACGGTTCGCACCGGCTCCAAAGGATTCATAGGAGATCTGCCCGTGCCACACGTCGACAGAGCCGTCATGATCCATGTCGGCCATGCACAGGCCGGCATTCATCTCCTTGAACTTGATGCCATGCCAGTCGAGCACGCCGCTCGACGAGATATCATACCAGTTGGTGAAGCGCGGACTGGACGCCGTCGCAGTGTTTCGTAGAACAAGCGATGGATTAGAATACTGAGCCCGTGAATCAGGATGCCCGAGATTGCCAACCATCAGGTCCACCAGACCGTCGCCGTTCACATCGCCCCATTCCGAACCCATTCCATGTCCGAAGTACTGTGGTTGCGTTGTTGGAATGCCGATGGCCCCTGTTGCGGATGCGACCTCGGTGAACGTGCCGTCGCCATTGTTGCGATACAGCCGATCGGGCGCCAGACGATATGTTGCCACGAAGATGTCCGTGCGTCCATCGTTGTTATAGTCACAAACCGATGCACCCCAGGTGTCGTAGAATGGGGCTGGCTCTCCAAGCGCCAGCTTCGATGATGCTGTCACGTCCGTAAAGACCATGCCGCCATCGTTGCGCCAGAGCTTGTCCTGGTAGTAGACCTCGCTGCCGTTGACCGTTGAGCGCCCATTGGCTATGAACAGGTCGAGATCGCCGTCATGCTCGATGTCCAGCCAAAGGGCCGTGACCGTCGGGGCGTTGTTGACGATCTTGGAATCGACCGTGATGTTGCTGAAAAGCCCCTTGCCATCGTTGCGCCAGAGCTGATCGTTTCCGAATCCCTGCGCGACAAAGACGTCCACATCGCCGTCATTGTCGACATCACCCCACGCTGTTGGTGCGCCGGGCATTGGCATGCTGACGGCACGGAATCCACGACCGCTGTCATTCTGAAAGAACCGTCCCGGGATGCAGACGTCATCATATCCGTCACCATTCCAGTCGACCACCGAAACCTGATCCGAGCGAAGGGGCTTGCCATCTGCGCCCAGAAGCCCAACTGCCGACGTGACATCGATCACCGTTGCTGCCGGACGCATATCAAACGGACGATCCACGACAACACGCACCATGTAGTCGCCACGGGCCTGGTAGTATATCCCCGGAATGTTCAGGAAGTTCGGATTCGGCGTGACCGGATCGTACTGAAACGATGTCACGGGAGACTGACCGTTGTTATCCTGACCCCAAAGAGGGCCGCCCGAGCGAACCACATGTTGGATAACGATGCGCTCCGTACCGTCAAGCGTGACGTTGTGTGCGGTGAAGTCAACCTCAACCCACCCTCTGCCGGTCACCTTGACGTCCGCCTCTGCGAGCGTGTTATACGAAAAGCAGTACTGCGTCGGAGGAATCGTTCCCTCGGAGGCATCGCCCGTAATGCGAACAACATCGGTTCCCGTTCCCGATGTGTAGTAGATCAGCACTTTCCGAACAATGCATGGCTCGGTCAGCGGTAGGATCACTGATTCCTCCCAGCCATCGTTCAGTGCCGGTGTGGCTGCTGCGGTGCCATTGTCCTTTCGGAGTGTATCGGTGCTCGCATGGGCCGCAGTCAGCCAGAGACACACAAGACAAAGCGAGCAGATGAGTCGGAAACAGTAGCGATGGATCATCAAGAGCCTCAGCGTTGATTGAGGCTCAAATCTACATCGACGGC
Source organism: Ignavibacteria bacterium (assembly GCA_947459875.1). GTDB lineage: Bacteria > Bacteroidota > Ignavibacteria > Kapaibacteriales > Kapaibacteriaceae > UBA10438. The sequence continues at coordinate 12,609 of CANHFG010000024.1, read as the reverse complement.
TCCGACCGTGCCATCAGAGAACTGCGGAGATCGCCGCGACGTATCGCTGAACGATCAGATACACGGCAACGGCCAGTCCGGTGATGTTCAGAAATGGGAATACCCACCCCCGCACGGATGATGCACCAATGGGACGGAGGATCGCAAAACCTCCGATCTTGGGATGCAGATCGCTCAGTGTGACCCGGGAGACGCAAACGTCGAGTTCCTCACTACGACGGATCAGCAGCTTCAGTCGACGGGTCTCGCGCAGGTATTCGATACCCCAGAGCGACAGCAGGATGAAGTAGATCATCGTTTGCCCCGAGCGAAAGTCGCGAAGCTGATCATGATCGATCAGCGAGAGCCACTGCAGCAGGTAGATCACGATCCAGTAACAGCCCGCAAAAGTGAAGCACATCCGGACAAGTCGTCCAAAGAGTGCGTGCTGCGGTTCATACACTTGGGCAATTGACGCGTCGAGTTTCATAGGGCAGGCGGATGAAAAAAAGAACGGGCGCAAGCGTCAAACGACGAATGCGCCCGGTGGGTTCACGGTGGGATGCAGAATATTATTCTGCGGCGGCTTCCTCTGTCGGTGCTTCTTCGGCTGCTGCAGCTGGGGCCTCTTCGACGACCGGTGCCTTGGCAGCTTCTTCCTTAGCCTTGGCACGGTCTACACGACGCTGCTTCAGGCGCTGATAGCGAGCCGTGGCAACTTCCTTGTGCTTGACAACAGCGGCTTCGATCTCTTCGGGCGTAGCGCCCTTGAAAGCCATGTGCTGACGCAGCAGGACGCCTTCACGACTGAGGATCTGGCGGACAATGTCCGTCGGTTGTGCACCGACTGACAGCCAGTGGATGGCACGATCTGCCTCGATGACAACATTCTTCGGTGTTGTCATCGGATCAACGTACCCGATGCGTTCAATAGATGCGCCGTCACGACGAGCGCGTCCGTCGATCGCAACAATGTCGTAGAAGGGGTGCTTCTTACGACCGCGGCGACGCAAGCGGAGTTTTACCATGTGTTCTCCTAATGAGAAATGGTGGGGGAAAAATGGAGATCAGCGGCGTGCTCCAAAGGGTAGGTTTGGCATGCGGTTGCCCATCATGTTTGCCATCTTGCCCTTTGTCATATTCCGCATCATCTTTTGCATGTCTTCAAATTGCTTGATAAGTCGGTTCACGTCCTGGATGGACGTTCCACTGCCTGCGGCGATCCGCTTGCGGCGATTGCCGTTGAGCAGACGTGGATTCTGACGTTCCTGCTTGGTCATCGAAAGGATCATCGCCTCGACTCGGCCGAAGGCTTTATCATCGATTTCCACGCCACGCAGAGCCTTGTCGACCCCGGGAAGCATCCCAAGCAGGTCGCGCAGCGACCCCATCTTTTTGATGAGCTTCATCTGGTCGAGAAAATCCTCGAACGAAAACTCGTTCTTGCGCATCTTCTCTTCAAGTCGCTCAGCTTCTTTTTCGTCGATCTGTGACTGGGCCTTTTCGACCAGCGTCACGATGTCGCCCATGCCAAGGATCCGCGAAGCGATACGCTCGGGATAGAACGGCTCGAGTTGATCGATCTTTTCGCCGACACCAACGTATTTGATCGGCTTGCCGATAACGGCACGGATCGAAAGAGCCGCTCCGCCACGCGTGTCGCCGTCGAGCTTCGTCAGCACGACGCCCGTGAGTTCCAGTCGGTCATGGAAGGCCTGGGCCGTGTTGACCGCGTCCTGACCCGTCATGGCATCACAGACAAAGAGGATCTCATGCGGCTTGAGCAGGTCGCGTAGATCCGCTACCTCCTGCATCATCTCTTCATCGATGGTCAGACGTCCGGCTGTGTCAACGATCACATAGTCGCGCCCATACTTCCTGGCATACACCAGCGCTTCAGCGGCGATCTCAGCCGGTTTGGCCCCTTCCTTGGAAAAAACCGGAAGGGACATGCTCTGTCCGAGCACCTTGAGCTGGTCGACGGCAGCCGGACGGTAGATGTCGCAGGCGACTAGAAGAGGCTGCCGCCCCTTCTTTTTGAGCGAGTGGGCCAGCTTACCGCAGAAGGTGGTCTTGCCGGAGCCCTGAAGTCCCGCGACCATCACGATCGTCGGCGCTTGGGGCGCTGTTGCAAGGTCGACCTTGGACGACCCCATGAGCGAGACCAGCTCGTCATGGATCAGCTTGATCATCAGCTGACCGGGCAGGACGTTCCCTTTGACCTCCAGGCCGAGAGATTTCTGCTTTACGTCGTCGATGAAGGACTTTACAACGCCAAAGTTGACGTCGGCATCCAGCAGCGCGCGTCGCACCTCCGTCAATGCTTCATTGACGTTGTCCTCGGTCAGCTTGTTCTGACCCCGGATGGCTTTGAGGGCGTACTCGAGTTTGTCGCTGAGTGATTCAAACATTGCGGTCAACTAGGAAAAAGGGACCGCAAAGATACACATCAGCGTCCGATTACGAGGGACGATGTGGCAAGAATCCGACCGGAGATCGTCCGGATGACCACCTGGTAGCTTCCGACCGGCAGGGAATCAACGCTGATTCCGGCAACAAAACCGCCGCTGGCGGGCAAAAGCGTGCCCGAGCGGACTTCTACGCCGCGCACATCGACGATGCCGAAGGAGGGGGCAAACGGGGTTTCCGTTACCGGGATAAAGATCTCTGCGACGTCCGACGATGGGTTTGGATGCAGACGTGTGGCGCCGGTGACAATCACATCATCATCGACAGAGGTCTCACCCGGAGGATCGATCGCCTGGATGTTGGAGTTGACCGTGCCGTTAGGGTCGACAAGGATCACCGCCAGTGCGGGTCCGCCGCCGTTCTTTGACGGGTCGGCAAAACCTGTGGCGATCATCATCGTTGCTCGCGCTGCTCCGCGGAAGTCGCACAGAAAGCCCTTCAACTTCTTGCCATCGCCATCGTTCATCCACACGGTGTCGGTAGCAGGCTCTGTTTCAATGTAGGCCGGTGTAGCGCTGCCATACGAAAGCTTCGAGGCATAGCTGACCTTTGAGCTGGCAAACGACACGGTCGGGGCATCCGTGACGGCATGCAGCGTACGCACGCCGGTCTTGGTTGTGCCATTCTTCTCAAGGGCGCCATCGAGCACCAGAAGGCGGAAGCCCGGTGCGACACCATCCGGGTTCTTTGCAAACTTTGATGTATCGCTCACGCCAAGGGCAACGATCGTATACGTGCGCTGCGGACGCAGCGGCTCGAGTGTGATGGTTGCGATCGTGTCTTTGTAGGCCGTCGATGTGGCCGGAGCAAGACCGATGACCAGCGGTGTGTTGGCCGGAGCATCAACGAACGCCGATGCCTTGCGGAACGCTACATTGTCGAAGGTCTTGACACCGTTGAGCCAAAGATCGACAACTCCGAAGGCAGGATCTGCCGAAGCATGTACGACCTGCACACGCGACTTCTGCGATCCGGCGATGAGTGGGGAACGCACGATACGTCCATCTTCAAGGACGTTCAACAGGGCAAGCGTGTCGGTGCTCTTGGCATTGTCATTTGGAGTCTTGAAGCCGCTGACAACGCAGACCAGGATGTTGCTGCCAAGACCGGCGAGGTCGACATTGAACGAAGCAAGAACCTTGGACTTGTCGCCAACCTTTGTGAAATCGATCACGGTGGACTTTCGGTCAAGCACGACAGCCGCAGGTGTGCGCCCCATAAATCCAACATTGGTCGCTGCTGCCTTGGCGGCTCCACGCGGCCAGATATCGCCGACCTCGAGGTCAGTGGCTCCGTGGAAGAAATACACGGCTGTTTTGTTCGGATCACTGTTCTCGTTTGGAACTTCGTAGGTGGTAATGGCCAGTTCGATCGACTTCTTTTCAGGGTTGGCCACATAGTCCGACACTTTACGGACGCCGGTGAACACGGCCATGTAACCCTTGTCGGCCATCGGCGTGAAGGTCGTTTCAAACACCGACTCGGAGATCCCGACGCTTGAACTTGGCGCTACACTCATCGTTACTTCGATGTCGCCGAAGATGGCCACGCCCTCGAGGTTGCTGCCCTTTTGGAAGGCAATGTCGTCGACCTTCGTGATAACGCCTGCCTGAGTGATGTAGAGATCGATCACGCGCAGGGAAGGCTCGGGTGAGCTGTGAACGAAGGTAACGACCGACAATTGGGCGCTGGTTGTCAGCACAGCACACAGAAGAACGGTCAGCAGTGTAAGTGATCGGATGATCATGCGCGTATCCTCGACAGGGTGAACAGAATGAGCCGTAAAACTACGGTGAACAACATCTACATAACGCCTGAAGCGGGCAAAAGTTTCACGCAGGGTGGGCGTAGGTTGCACGGCCGGCGTCAGCCAATGACACATAGGCCGGATGCGAAGGCATGATGCGCACGGTACAGCCCTGATATCCGCTGGTAGTGCACATTGACGAACCCTCGAACACGGGGTCGCCATCTTCCATGCCGATCATGTGCATGATCTGGCTCGACTGCGGGCGGATCTCGTTACGCGCGTCGATAGGGCCGTGGATGAGCTCTATACGCACATCCTCGGGGCGAATGTTGCCGATGTGCACGCGTGCGGTTGCGACAAGACGTTCACCAATGTGCGCCTGCTGATGCCCCTTGACGACAACGGACACAACGCGCACCGCGGGCCAGTTTCGTGCGATCTCTGACTCGAAGTGCAGCAGGTCGCGAGCCCCCTGCGCATTGTCGCGGATCATGTTCTGCTGCCGTTCGTGCAGCACGGCATAGGCCTGCTGCGCATAGTCTCCCACCATGCGATGGGAAGAAAACCGCCAGGCGTTGGTGACGATGTTGTGCTTCATGCGTTCTACCCAGCGATGTGGAACACCCATGGCATCGCGTTCGTAGAACATCGGGGCGATCTCGTATTCAAGCAGATCGTAGAGTGCTGCGCTGTCGGACGCATCCTGTTGCTGTTCCGAGGCCACTTCGCCCCTTCCGATGGCCCAGCCGTTGTGTCCGTCGTAGGCCTCGGCCCACCATCCGTCGAGGATCGAGCAGTGCAGGACGCCGTTGACGGCTGCCTTCATCCCCGATGTACCCGAGGCCTCGTGGGGTCGGCGGGGTGTGTTTAGCCAGACGTCGCATCCACGCACAAGTAGGCGAGCGATGTCCATATCGTAGTCCTCGAGGAACACCACAGAGCGCTCGAGACCGTGAGCACGCACCCGTCGATGGACTTCCTGGATGAGCTCCTTGCCCATGAGGTCCTTCGGGTGCGCCTTGCCTGCCAGTACGACCTGCAGGGGGCGATCATTGCGCGTGGCGATAGCGGCAAGCCGCTCCATGTTTGACAGCAGCAAGTCGGCACGCTTATACGTGGCAAAGCGACGTGCAAACCCGATGGTCAGCACGTCCGGACGCAGCATTTCCTCGATGATCTCGGACTGGCGTTCCGACAGGGCGGCGTGATGTTTGAGCATGACATGACGTCGTACGCCATGGATGAGGCGGTGGCGTCGCATCTCGTGAGCACGCCAGAGCGACTCGTCCGGGATGCTGCCAGCCCCCTGCCATGAGGAGGCATCCCACGGCCGCTGCCGCCAGTCTGTGCCCAGCGCGGCGTCATAGACGTGCCCCAGCTCTGGGGCGACCCACGTGGGAGTATGGATGCCGTTGACGATGCCGCGTATCGGCACCTCGTCGACGGGGAAGTCCGGCCACACCGACTTCCACATCTGCCGGGCCACCTCGCCATGCAGAGCGCTCACGCCATTGCGGAACGTTGATCCCTTGAGACCAAACACGGTCATGGAAAACTCGGTCGACGCCGCCGATGCACTGGCCGTGCCGAGATGCGTCAAATCAGACCAGGAAAGACCGATGGACTCGCTGTAGCGCCGCAGATAGGGTTCGAGCTCGGCAAAAGGGAACACCTCATTGCCGGCCGGCACAGGCGTATGCGTGGTGAAGGCAGTCGAGCTGCGCGTCAGATTCCAGGCCTCAGGGAACGAGATGGAGAAGCGTTCCATGAACTGATGCGTGCGCTCGAGCAGGCAGAATGCAGCATGGCCTTCGTTGATGTGGCACACGTCAGGCTGAATGCCGAGTGCCTTGAGGGCCTTCATGCCCCCAATGCCGAGCATCAGCTCTTGCATGATGCGCGTATCGACGCTTCCGCCGTAGAGCCGGTCGGTCACATCCCGCAGCACCGGGTCAGTGTTCGCCGGAACATTCGTGTCGAGCAGGTAAAGCGGCACCCGGCCCACCATCGCCCGCCAGATGTGCGCATGGCATGTACCGGCAGGTAACTCCACACTGATGGCCACCGGAGATCCGTCGTGATGGTTCATACGCTGGATCGGCAGAGCATGAAAGTCCATCTCAGCATACTGCTCATTCTGCCAGCCGCTCTCGGTGAGATACTGTCTGAAGTATCCCTCCTGATACAGGAGGCCGATGCCGAGAAGGGGCAAACCCAGATCGCTGGCCGACTTCAGGTGATCACCCGCAAGGACGCCCAGTCCGCCCGAATACATCTGGAAACTCTCATGAACTCCAAACTCGGCACAGAAATAGGCGATGCACGAAGGCATCTCCATCGTATGATTCGTAAACCATGTGTCCGATGTCATGTACGCGCGGAATCTTCGTATCACATCATTGCAACGGGCAACGAAATCCGCGTCAGCCGCCAGCTCCATGAGGCGCTCGCTGGAGACCGCCTGCAGAAGTGCTACGGGGTTGTGGTGTGTGTGCTCCCAGAGAGAGGCCGAGATCTGCGACCACAGGCGCGTGGCCTCGGTGTCCCAGCACCACCAGAAATTGCGCGATAGCTCAACCAGCGGGGTAAGGGGCTCGGGGATGCTCGGGGCGACGACAAACGTGGAAATTGGGCGCATAGTGGCGCAAAACTACGCCATGCACGTCGGAACGGCCTCGAGCGGTATACTTGTCGTATGATCGTGCCAGCCACACCGGACTCGATTCGATCGGCTGCCGAGCAGTTGCGATCGGGTGCTGTTGTGGCCATTCCGACCGAAACAGTGTATGGACTTGCCTGCGCGATCGACTCTCCCGAGGCAATTCGACGGGTCTTTGAGCTCAAGGGACGTCCGTCCGACAATCCGCTGATCGTGCACGTGGCCAGCCTCGAGCAGGCACTCACCCTTGCGGATGAGGCCGATCACGACGTCGTGCGTCGACTGGGATCGGCTCTCTGGCCCGGACCTCTGACGATCGTTGTCAGGCGCAGCGGCCTGGTATCGGATGCGGTTACGGCCGGACTCGATACGGTCGCTATGCGTATGCCGGCCCACCCGGTTACCCGGGAGATCATCCTGCAGGCTGGCGTGCCCCTTGCCGCCCCAAGTGCGAATCTGAGCGGACGTCCGAGTCCGACGCGCGCCGAACACGTTGAAGATGACCTGCGAGGCGCTGTTATGGTGGTCGATGCCGGCCCGTGCGCATACGGACTCGAGAGCACCGTCGTGCGCGTCCTCGGCTCGGAAGTGGTGATCCTGCGTCAGGGGGCGTTGAGCGCCGCCACCATCGGGTTAGCACTTGGTTCGATGTCCGTTCGATCGGCATCCGCATCCGATGACGTGCACCTTTCGCCGGGCACTCGCTATCGGCATTACGCCCCGAACGTCCCGGTCGTACTCTGCGACTCGCCAGAGCAGATCAATGCCACGATCGATGCGCACCCATCAGAGCGGATGCTGGTGCTGTGTTCGGCAGATGCGATCGGATCACTGCCCGGCGTGCCCACGAGGGAGCTCAGCGCCAGTAGTCTTTTCGACGAATTCCGCCGCGCCGAGGCCTTGCAGGTTGACCGTATCGTGGTACTTTGTGATGATCATGTGCGGACCGACGCAGCTCTGTTGAACAGGCTGCAGAGGGCCGCCGAGACGCGTCAAGCGAGTTCGTAAAAAAGACCCCTATGATTCAGCGCACCATACGAGTAATGAACCGTGCCGGACTCCATACGCGTCCGGCCGCCATGCTGGTGAAGCTTGCCTCCGGCTTCTCCTCAGAGGTACACCTCGTCAAGGACGGCTTTCACATCAACGCAAAGAGCATCATCGGCGTGATGACCCTGGCTGCCGAGCATGGCAGCGATCTGCTTCTTGAAGTGGATGGTCCCGATGAATCGGCGGCCATGGAAGCGATCGAGCAGTTGTTTTCCTCGGGGTTTGGCGAACGATGATGTCAAGGCAGCTAGATCATGTCTGACGCTTTACCGTCAGCAGTGCTCCTGCGCGGCACGGCGGCGTCTGCCGGCGTGGCCATCGGGCGGGCCATCGTTGTGCATCCGGTGTGGTCGGAGGACGCGACCCTGCCGCCCCCTCGCGGAGACGTCAATACCGAGACCGAACGTTTCCGCAGCGCACAGCGCGTGGTTGCCGACGAGCTCGAAGGTGTGGCCGCGCGCGCCCGCGACGAGTCTCCCATGTTGAGTTCGATACTGGATACGCATCAGATGATCGTGACCGATCCGGTGCTGAGCTCGGACATTATCGAGCGCATCGCCTCGGGCGTATCCTCCGAAGCCGCCATCGTGCACGAGTTTGAACGTCAGCGCCGGACGCTACTTGCGTCGACAAATTCAATGTTCCGTGATCGCGTACATGACCTTGATCACATGAAGCATCAGCTGCTGGTCGCGCTCACAACGGGTGCCGTAGCGATGCGGCGTGACGGTGAGAGTATTGTCGTGGCCGAGACGGTCTCGCCCCATGACATGCTGGCTGATCATCAGCTCGGCATCCGCGCCTACGTTATGAAGTTTGGTGGAATCGATGCTCATGCCTCGATCATCGCACGCGACTTCGGCATTCCCGCCGTTGTGGGCGTGCAGGAGGTAATGACGCGTATTCATGACGGTGATCTGGTGATCGTTGACGGAAACCGCGGTGTGGTGATCTGTCACCCCGATGAGACAACACTGCGCCACTATCAGCAACTGCTCAATGATCAGGACCGTCAGCGTAGCATCGAGCAGTCGGACCTCACCGGTCCGGTACACACCTCTGATGGCCACCACATTGCCCTTGAGGCCAACATTGATGTGCCCGACCAGGTGCCGGTGGCCTTCCGGCTTGGTGCCAACGGCATCGGGCTGGTGCGTACCGAGATGATGGTCGCATCGATCAACGACATTCCGTCGACCGATGACCAGATCGCCTGGTACCGCAGGATCTGTCAGGGGGCTGGTGGTTCCGGCGTGACCTTCCGCGTGTTCGACCTCGGAAGCGACAAGGTCGATACGGGCACGAGCTACGTCGAGGACAACCCCGCGCTCGGACTTCGGGGCATCCGTTTCCTGTTGGCTCAGACCGAGATCCTTCGCGATCAGATCATGGCACTGCTGCATGTGGCCCAGGAGTACAACGTTCGCTGCATGCTGCCGATGATCTCTACGCTTGATGAGCTCGTTAAGGCCCGTGAGATTCTCGATGAATGCCGGGCGGAGTTCACCCGTCAGCACGGACGTGCCCCGAACATGCCACTTGGTATCATGATTGAAACTCCTGCAGCAGCGCTGTCGGCCGATATGCTGGCCGAGGCGGTCGATTTCTTTTCCATCGGAACAAACGACCTGACGCAGTACACGCTTGCTGTTGATCGAACCAATGGTCTGGTCTCCGACAGCACCGATTCGCTCCATCCTTCCGTTCTTCGGCTCATTGCCATGACGGTGACGGCAGCGCTGTCGGCCGGAATACCGGTTACGGTATGCGGTGAAATGGCCGGACAGGCGAGCGCGTTGGACCTTCTGGTAGGTCTTGGCGTGACGGGTGTGAGCGTCTCGTCGTTTCAGCTTCATGATGTCCGGCGTCGCATCGCCGGCATCTCGCAAGAGCGGGCGCGGGTGCTGGCCGAGCAGGCACTTCGTTGCCGCACGGCGGCCGAAGTGGCCGATCGTGTGCGTGGGTTCCAGAGTGCCTCCGAGGGGGCTTCTGCGTGAAGCGCTCCGGGCCCCCTGCCAGCGTTGCAGGATTGCTGTTGGTTTTTCTTCTGACGTCGCCCGTTCTCTGGTCGCAGGACGATGTGCCGGTGATCCGTTCTGTGCGCATTGAGCGCCGTGATGTGTGGGATGAGCGTGACCGCGACTGGTTCTTCGGCTCATCGGTCATGAACGGTCTGCACGTGATGACAAAAGACTATGTGATCGATGATGAGATTTTCTTTGACATCGGCGATGACCTCGACACGGTCCTGCTCCTGGAAACCGAGCGTGTGCTGCGTCGCACGGGTGTGTTCACCAACGTGCGTGTACGCCACGAGCGCTTTGGTGACAGTGCCGATGTTGTCATAGAGACGCAGGATCGGTGGTCGCTTGATCCTGCCGTGGTTCTCTCTACCGGAGGGGGGATCTCGACACTGGGAGGTCAGATCGAAGAGTACAACATTCTCGGTACGGCCTCGCGTGCCAAGGTTCTGGGAATGTACCGCACGGAAAATGACATCGGCATGCAGGGGACTGCCGAGCTGAGTCTGCGGAGATTTCTGCGTTCGTCGCTGTGGATCGATCTTGGTGTGACGGCCAACCGATTCCGAACAGATCAGGACTTGTCGGTGAGTATTCCGTACTGGCGCTTCTTTACACCGCTGGCCTTTGCTGTTCAGCTCAAGAATGCCTTCGGAAGCGACTTTGCCTACGACAGCGGTGGTGTCAATCCGCGACTGCTGCCGTTTCATGAACGGACATTCGACGGGTGGATATCGCAGGCCGACGGAGAGAAGGACCGCATCTTCGTGACCGCCGCGGCACGTGCCTCACAGGTCCGCCGTGCTGACCCGACCTCACGTCAGGCTTTCGACAACACGGCACATGCTCTGCTCGGCTTCTCATCGATCTCACAGAGTTTTTCGACCACGCAGTTCCTCAACGGTTACGAAACCGAGGATCTTCAGCAGGGGGCTTGGGGCTCAGCCATTCTTGGACGGATCTTTTCGATGGGCGAAGGTTCCGAAGCCATGTGGTACATCGCTGGTCAGGCCGAACAGTCGAGAATGATCACACCGTCACTATACGCCTATGGCCATATCTCGGCAGGAACGGGGTTCATCGGAGCACGAGCGCGCAATACGTCTGTGGACCTGCACGCCATTGCTCACTGGCGACTTGATCCCAAGCTCGTGTTGACCTCGCGTATGCGTTCGCAGACGGTCTGGAACTGGAACGGATTTCATCAGCTGGTGCTCGATCCGGAGTCGGGCATGCGAAGTCTCGATGCTAACGCCCTTGCCGGCGACAGCCGCTTTGTGATGAACACCGAGCTGCGCTGGTTTCCGCGCTGGCAGCTGTGGATCTTTGGCTTCAGTGCGGTCGCGTTTCATGATCTCGGTACGGTGTTCGATCAGAATGTCGCGTTTCTCTCGTCGCGCTACCGCAATGCAATCGGCGCGGGCATCCGCATTCATAATCTGAAGTCGGCCGGAACCGATGCGACCTTCCGGTTTGATGTTGCGTATGATCCGCTCACCAAGCGTGTGTCAGGTTTGATCTTCGCCGTCAATCAACTGTTCTCGGCCTTTGGTCGACACGAGTATCGTCCACCCCAGATCATCGGTCGCGAGATCGATGGTCAATGACCAGCCCCCTTCCAGCATGGATACTGCCGCAATTGCCGCCACCATCGATCACACTGTTCTGAAGCCGGACAGTACGCTCGAGCATGTGCGCACGCTATGCCTCGAAGCCTCCGCCCACCGTTTTGCCAGCGTGTGCATCCTTCCCTGGCATGTAGCCGATGCTTCCCGGCTGCTTGTTGAGAGTTCGGTGGCTGTCTGCACGGTGGTTGGCTTCCCGCTTGGTGCTACAACCACAGCCGCAAAGGTAGCCGAGGCCCTGGATGCGATAACGAACGGAGCAACCGAGATCGATATGGTCGCATCGATCACGGCACTCAAGAGTGGACAGTATGATCGGCTCCAGCTTGATATCACGGAGGTCGTCAGCGCCGTGCACAACCGTGGCGGAATCGTCAAGGTGATCATCGAAACATGTCTTCTGAGCGACGATGAGAAACGCCGCATGTGCGATGTCGTCTCCAGCGCCGCAGCCGACTTCATCAAGACCTCCACCGGCTTTTCAACCGACGGCGCCACTCTCGAAGACGTCCGCCTCCTGCGTCAGCATGTTGCCCCCTCCGTTCAAGTCAAAGCCTCAGGGGGCATCCGCGATTTGCAGACTGCCATCGCCATGCTCAATGCCGGTGCTACCCGCCTTGGCACATCAAGTGGGGTTGCGATCGTTAACGCCACAGTTGACAGCCGAGATACGTACTGATGACAGACGGATTCCCGCTTCCGCGGGGATGACAACCATCGGGCGAGACGGCGTCGCGCCCGATGCGAGGAAACCCACTTTTCAGAAAACTTTCGAAACGTACCATTGTGCCGGTTTCGGAATCTTCGCTAGCCCTTATCAGAAGGGGCGCAGAGCGCTTCACGCGATGAAAAAGTAGCTGTCCCAAAAGTCTGATTGTTATACCACGACATGAGCGAGCGCCTCCGTAGGTTGCTTGTGTCAGAAGCACGTGCTGAAGACCACAGTTCATACGCAATACAGGTAGGGCAGTCATGTGGCTGCCGGGTTATCATTCATTCATTTTTTGAAAGGATCGTTCTATGAAACGATTCATCACTTCAGTAGCGCTGCTCGTG
>CANHFG010000023.1 GCA_947459875.1 Ignavibacteria bacterium | reverse complement strand
CCATTGGAACTTCGAAACACCACCCAGAGCCGAAGAACGCAGCGTGTCGCGGGCGATCTTTGTGACAAGGGGCTTTGATGGCAGCCTGTTAATCGTAACGGTCACCGATGACGAGACCGCGCGACACCCATTCGAATCTTCAACACCGACCTGATAGATGCCAGTCTGAACGTTGTTGGTCAGGACTATGCGCCGCGTTGTGTCACCATTCGACCAACGATAGGCGGAATAGCCGGCATTAGCCTCAAGAACGACGGAATCACCGGCACAGATCGTGGTCTTTGTGACCGCTGTGACCGTTGGCCTGGTGGCCGCACACTGCGCGACGTCAATCTCCCAGATGCCTCTGCCGTAGGTGGAGATGCGAAGTGCGTTCGACGACGGCAGCAAGCGCATACCGGTAACGATCACCGGTGGCAGCCCTCTGCCATACGACTGCCAGAAGTTCGTGCCTTCGTCCATGACGAAAACACCGATGTCCGTTCCGGCGAAGATCCTATTGCTGGCGGTACCCTTCTGGTAAACAACACTATTGCACGGCACATTGGGAAGTCCCGTTCCGGTAAGGTTGCTCACCACGCCCTTGTCTACCATCAGCACCTTCTGTCCGAGAGCGAACCCTCCTATGGCAACATAGATACGATCCGGACGTGTCGGGTCGACGTCAATGCCCATGATAAAGCCATTGATGCCGGTCTGCTGTTGCCAGGACTGACCACCATTGCTGGTAAAGTGCAGAGCCGTGTTGTAGGCCGCGTAGATGTAGTTTGGATTTGACGGCGCAACAGCAATGATGCGCATCGAAGCGGACGTAGAGATATTGGAAATGCGGTCCCAGGTGGCTCCGGCGGTAGTGCTTTTCCAGACCTGGCGGTATCCAACGTAGACAGTGTTTGAGAGTCTCGGGTCGACCGCAATCGGAGCAACCCATGAACCGGACTCCGCACGCAGATTCTCGCTGGAGATGAACGACCAGGACGATCCCCCGTTCGACGTCCTCCAGAAGTTGCCGTAGTACTGACTTCCGTACATGATACTCGGGTTCACTGCATCGATCCCTCCGAGCATTCCGTCTCCGTCGAGCGTATGCACAAAGGACGCACCACTGTTCTTCGAAAGAGCTGTTCCATTGTCCTGCGCTCCGGCTATGGTTAGCGCTGGATTGTTGTTCGACACGGCCAGGCCGTAATACTGCTGTATGGACATTCCACGCGAGACGTCTCTCCAGGTCACACCGCCGTCGGTCGAGCGGGCGATGCCGCCATCATGCGTAGCAAACAGGTGCGTACGAGCAGGATGGAACTTGAAGAAATGCTGATCGGCATGCACATACGGCGCTCCCCTGTCGCCTGTCCAATGAGCAGACAGTTCCCAATTCGATCCGTTTGTTGTGGTGCGCCAGATGTTGACCCCGCCAACGTAGATGTGATTGGCATTCGTTGGTGAAACCTCACAGGCCAGATCGTAAAACCCCTGCCCGCCGCGGTCATTGCCGGAGGCGGACCAACCCAAGAGGTTGAGACTCGTGCGTAGCTCAGAAAAACTCGTTCCGGCGTCGGTCGATTTGAACAGACCCTCAAAGCCCTGTGTCTGGAAATTCGACGCCAAGGCTACAACCACGTTCTGATTTGCCTTGGTCACGGCAAGTCGTATGCGATTCGCCTCCGGTATCGTGAACATCATGTTCCACGTAAGTCCGGCATCCGTGCTTCGGTGAATTGAGGCTCCACCGTTCATAGAATACGTGGCAGCATAGAGCGTGACGGTCGAAACGGGATTTTGAATCACCTCACGAAAGATCCCCGAGGCCGTCCGCGTCCAGCTGCTGCCTCCATTGGTCGTGCGGTACATGCCTCCATAGGATGCCGCAACGACAATGTTGGGATTGGCAGGGTCAACCCAAAGCCGACCGATCAGGTCGTTCTCAGCCGGGTCACTCGACAGACCCGTCAACGACCACGTGTTTCCGCCGTCCGTAGACTTGATGATGCCATAGGTGAAGCCGTTATACCTCGAAAGCTGTCCGGCAATCGAACCGTTGACGTCACCAGTTGCGGCATAGATGATGTTGTCATCCGAGGGTGCGATAACCAGGTCACTGATGCCGATGACCGGGATGTTCGGAATGTTGATCGGTTGCCACTGCTGCCCGGCATTGGTCGTCTTCCAGATTCCTCCGGCAGCCGACCCGGCAAACATCACGTTCTGATCGCGCCGTGCAAAGTCGATACAGTTCACACGGCCAATGCCATTCCAGGAAGCCATCGCTGATGGCATATCTGGCGCGATCGGTCCGAGCTCCTTCCACGTCTTTACCGATTGAGCGTCTTCGACACCCTTTTGCTGGCTGACCTTACGCAGCTCTTGCAGGTACATCGCCGGTGTTGGGAATGTCCCGTCCTCCTGCAGCCGTCCCTGCCAGAACCACTCCCAGCGGCGGAACTGCTTGCTGATCTTCTGCTTTCCGTCACTGCCGGGCCGCTCCAGCATGCCCTGATACTGCACACGTGCCTCCTCAAACTTGCCCTGCCCGAACAGGTTCAGCGGAAGAAGAGAAACTGTGCACAACAATGCCAGTATGGTGTGTCTGTAGTTACGCATGTACAGAAGAACCCGGTTTTGATGAAAAAGTCACAACGTCCTGTGGCCAAGACGTACATCGTTTTACGTGCTTGCAGAGTTCCGCAATTTACGACCGATATTTGCCGGCAACGAATCACCCACCGGAGCAGATTTTCATGGATGCAGCGTTTCTTTCGCGCCTTACCAACGAACTCGAATCGATCGACCAAGCGGGCCTGTACAAACGCGAACGGATCATTACCTCTCATCAGGGACCGGAGATCTACGTCCAGGGCCGCAGCGAGCCGGTGCTCAATTTCTGTGCGAACAACTATCTCGGACTCTCATCCCATCCGTCAGTGATCGATGCTGCCAAGCAGTACCTTGATTCGCATGGATTCGGAATGTCGAGTGTGCGCTTCATTTGCGGTACGCAGGATATCCATAAAGAACTTGAAGAGAAGATCGCGAGATTCTGTGGAACCGACGATACGATCCTCTATGCGGCATGCTTTGACGCCAACGGTGGAGTATTCGAGCCTCTTCTCGGTGAAGAAGATGCGATCGTTTCCGATTCATTGAATCATGCATCGATCATCGACGGTGTGCGGCTTTGCAAGGCAAAGCGCTACCGGTACGAGTCGTGCAACATGCAGGATCTCGAAGCGCAACTCAAGCAGGCACGGGCAGATGGCGCACGGTCGATCCTGATCGTCACCGATGCCGTGTTCTCCATGGACGGGACCATCGCGCCCCTTGACAAGATCTGTGACCTCGCCGATCAGTACACGGCCCTGGTCATGGTTGATGAGTGTCATTCGATGGGCTTCATGGGTGCACATGGTCGCGGGGTTGTTGAACACTGTGGCGTCATGGGTCGAGTCGATATCATCACGGGTACCCTGGGTAAGGCACTCGGAGGGGGCATTGGTGGATTCACCACGGCGCGTCAGCCGATCATCGATATGCTGCGGCAACGTTCACGCCCGTATCTCTTTTCCAACTCGCTTCCACCATCGATCGTTGGTGCCGGTATAGCGGTCATGGACCTCTTGAGCTCGACGACGGAGTTGCGCGATCGTCTCGAGGAGAACACCGCCTATTTCCGTGCCGGCATGTCGGCGCTCGGTTTTGACATTGTGGCCGGTACACATCCGATTACTCCGGTCATGCTCTACGACGCGCCCCTTGCCCAGAAGATGGCAGACAGACTGCTTGATCATGGCATCTACGTCATTGGCTTCTTTTTCCCAGTTGTCCCCAAGGGTAAAGCACGCATCAGAGTACAGGTATCTGCCGCGCACACGCGCGAGCATCTCGATCGTGCCATCGCAGCATTCGGCTCTGTTGGCCGTGAACTGGGAGTGATCGCATGACCATCGGAATCTGCGGCGCCGGCACGATGGGCCGTGGTATCGCCATCGCCTCACTGACGGCAGGACACAGCGTTGTGCTGTTTGACATTTCCGAGGCTGCTGTCGAGGCGGCACGCAGCTCAGTCATGGAACAGCTTGGCAAAGCAGTCGAAAAAGGCAAGCTCTCCCCGGAGGCATTTGATGCATCAAGCAAGAAACTGACAACCTCAGCCGAGCTCTCTTCGCTGAGACAGGCAGATATCGTTATTGAGGCAATCGCCGAGCGACTCGACATCAAGCACACGCTGTTTTCCGAATTGGAAAAGATCGTAGCGCCCAGCGCGATCCTTGCATCGAACACGTCAAGTATCAGCATCGCCTCACTGGCACGCGTGCTTTCTGTGCCTGCACGGTTTGTTGGACTTCACTTTTTCAATCCGGCGCACATCATGAAGCTGGTCGAAGTCATCAAGGGGCCGCGCACCTCTGATGAGGTCATCCAAACATGTGTTGAGTTTGCCAAGGGGCTCGGCAAGACGCCGGTGGTTGCCACCGACGCGCCGGGCTTCATCGTCAACCGCATTGCGCGGAATTTCTATAACGAGTCTCAGAGGATCGTTATGGAAGGGGCTGCCGCAATCCCTCAGGTCGACGATCTCATGAAGGGACTCGGATTTAAGATGGGGCCTTTCGAGCTGATGGACCTTATCGGCGTCGATGTCAATCTGGATGTTACAAAGTCGCAGTGGGCACAATTCTTCCAGGAGCCTCGATTTACCCCGTCGCTTTTGCAGCAGCAATACGTTGATGCGGGTCTGCATGGTAAGAAGTCCGGTGGCGGATTTACCGTCTAGCGATCATGTTACTCTGGATGATCTCGCGTCGCTTCGCACGCTCTCTGCGCGCTGATGGCTTTGCGAGATTCACATCCATTGTTGCTACTCTTAGTGTAAGTCTTGGCTTCATAGCGCTGTGCATTTCCCAGAGCATCCTTGCCGGGTACGTTGAGATCATTCAGACCACTGCACAGCGCTTCGGCATGTACGTTACCGTGCAGTCATCCACGGGTTTTGCGATCGATGATCCACGCCCGCTGCAGAGAGCGCTCGAAAAGATTCCCGGCGTAACGTCGACACGTCCGGTGCTGCGCCAGGAAACGCTGATCCGCCATGCTTCTGCCATCGACGGGGCCGTGATCACGGGGCTCGACACTGCCATGGTGGCCGACGTGTTCAGTCCGGTGGTGATCGAAGGTACGTCACGACCCGGCGAAGGCATGCTTATCGGCAGCGGCCTTCGGGATCGTCTGGGAATCACTGTGGGCGACACGGTCACGCTGATCACGCGAACGGCCCAGGGTGACCGTCCGGCAATATCCCGTCAAACCATTCGCGGCGTGTTCAAAAGCGGTATCGCAGCCTACGATGATCACGTGCTGCTTACCGGGATAGAGCATGCACGGAACATCCTTCGCTCGGGACCGACGCAAAGCTCCTCGGTGATGATCACCTGCGCCGGCGATGAGGTGATACCGTTGATTAGGCAGCATGTTACCGCGGCGTATCATGACAGGATTTCCGTGCTCACCTATCGTGATCATCTTGCTTCGATCTGGAACTGGATCGAGTTGCAGCGGCAACCGATTCCGGTCATCCTGAGCCTGATCGCCATCGTATCGGTCTTTACCGTCGTCTCGTCGCTTGTCCTGGCCATTGTTGCCAAGACACGTTCAATGGCAATACTATCGACGCTTGGCATGCCTTGGTGGCGTGTTGCCGCCATAGTCGGCCTGCGGGCGTTGACGACAACGATCGTAGGTCTCACGCTCGGTGCCGGCGTGTCTCTGACGTTTATCGGCATCCAGCGAACCTGGAAACCGATATCGCTCGATGGCGGGATCTATTACGTAAGCCATCTACCGGTGTCGTTTGACCCGTGGATCATCATCACGTCGGGATTACTGATCCTTGCCGTGAGTACCATCGCCTCAATCGTCCCGATGCTCATCGTAGCACGTCTGCGACCAGCCAGCGCACTACGCTTTCGCTGACATATTTCTTAACTGGCCATGATCGACGGCAGCGCTCCTTCATACACGCCACGAAGGGCCTCAACGCTGATACTGCAGCCGCTCCACATTGTCAGAGCATCTCCGCCAACGGTACCAAGTCGGACAAGGGGCACATTGCTTGCAAAGCACTCAGCTTCGAACGCCTCATAGGCATCTGGTCGAAGAGTGACCACAACGCGGCTCTGCGCCTCCCCGAAAAGATCCGCCGCGTGGCGATCGTAAGGCCAGTTTAACTGGGCGCCATGCTCTCCGGACATAGCCATTTCAGCCACCGCTACCGCCAAGCCCCCTTCCGAACAGTCGTGGGCAGCACGTACGATGCCCTTGCGGATTGACGAAAGAAGGATTTTCTGCAGACGGACTTCTTCGTTGATATCGATCCACGGGGCGTCGCCTGTAATGCGACCTTGCATGACCTTCTGATACTCCGAGCCTCCAAGCTCGCTGCGGTGCCATCCAAGCAGCGCTACCACATCGCCCTCTGCGGTGAATCCTTTGCCGACGATCGTGCTGACGTCGTCGATCAGTCCCAACATGCCGATGGTCGGTGTCGGAAAGACCGCGTGACTTTGTGATTCGTTGTGGAAGCTGACATTGCCGCCCGTGACCGGCGTTTCGAGCGCGCGGCACATGTCACCCATGCCCCGGATGGCCTCTGCAAACTGGTAATACACCTCGGGATCATAGGGGTTGCCGAAATTCAGGCAGTTGGTAATGGCAACAGGTTCGGCGCCCACGCAGACGCAGTTACGCGCCGCCTCGGCAACAGCGATAAGTCCCCCGCGGTACGGGTTGAGATACACGTAGCGGCTGTTGCAGTCGGTCGTTACCGCTACTGCCTTGCCGGGCAGTTCCTTGATACGCAGCACGGCCGCATCACCGCTACTTCGCATAACGGTATTGTCGCCAACCTGCGAGTCATACTGTTCATACACCCATCGCTTACTGGCGATCGTTGGCGATGCAAGCAGGCGCTGAAGGACATCGGTGAATCCTGCCGTATCGATCACCGGGCCTTTATCGACATGCCGATGAAGTTCGTCGAGGTACTCCGGGCGCTTCTGCTCCCGCACGTATACCGGTGCATCGCCTCCCAAGACCAGAGACTGTGCCGGTATGCATGCGACAAGTTGTCCTTTACGGAAAATGCTCACGTGCTCATCGTCGGTTACTTCTCCGATGCACACAAACGGCACGTCCCACTTTGCACATACCGCAGCGGCAATGGCTTCCTTGCCCTTCTCAATCACCACGAGCATCCGCTCCTGGGATTCTGAGAGCATGATCTCGTAGGCCGACATATCAGCCTCACGCAGGGGCACCTTATCGAGGTCGATACGCATGCCCACCTGCCCCTTGGCACTCATTTCCGCTGTCGAGCACGAGATGCCCGCAGCGCCCATGTCCTGCATTCCAACAACAACATTGGCATTGATGAGTTCGAGCGACGCCTCAAGAAGGAGCTTCTCGGCGAATGGATCACCAACCTGCACCGTCGGTCGCATGTTCTCGGTTTCTTCGTCGAACTCCCGGGAGGCAAGCAGCGATGCGCCGTGGATCCCGTCGCGTCCCGTGCTGGAGCCCATGATGAATACCGGATTGCCCGGTCCACTTGCAGTTGCCGATGCCATCGCATCGGCCTTCAGCACGCCCACCGCCATGGCGTTCACCAGCGGATTATCGGTATAGCAGCGGTCGAAGTACACCTCGCCGGCCACCGTCGGTACGCCGAAACAGTTACCGTAGTGACCAATACCGGCAACAACACCCTTGACGAGATACTTTGTGCGAGCCGTATCCGGCTCTCCGAATCGCAACGAGTTCAGCGCTGCGATGGGCCGTGCACCCATGGTAAAGATGTCGCGGAGGATCCCACCTACACCGGTTGCCGCTCCCTGAAACGGCTCTACAGCGCTGGGATGATTGTGGGATTCGATCTTGAAGGCCACACCATAGCCCCCTCCGACATCAATCACGCCGGCGTTTTCTTCGCCTGCTGCCACGAGCATGCGCCCACCCGAACGGGGCAGAGTCTTAAGCTGGAGGATCGAATTCTTATACGAGCAGTGCTCGCTCCACATCACCGAGTAGACTCCAAGTTCGGTGTATGTTGGCGTGCGTCCGAGTACGCCACAAATCCTCTCAAACTCCGACTCCGTAAGTCCAAGCTCTTTGGCCGTTGATGAAGTGACGGATATCTCGCTGTGCGGTGTCATGTCAGTCATTGGAATTCCTTGGTGCCCTGCGATCCTGTTCGGCTGCAAACCCTGCGGCCGAGATACATGAAAGCATAGCCGAAAAATCTTCGGAGTGTGTGATCGGCCAGTGTTCTTTCACAAAGAACGTGCTGTACTGGCCGCTGCGGAAAGGGGCTGAATCGAGAACGAGTCGACAGAACGGAATCGTCGTTTTGAAGCCAACGATGTGGTACTCATCGAGTGCCTTCATAGTGCGTTCAATACACGTCTGGCGGTCATCGGCATGAACGACGAGTTTGGCAACCATCGGATCGTAATGCACGCTTACTTCATATCCCTCGTACAGGGCCGAATCGTTTCGCACTCCATCCCCGTCCGGCAGCTGCATGAACGATACCACTCCGGTATCGGGAAGAAAATCGTTGAACACGTCCTCGGCACATACCCGGCACTCAATAGCGGCACCCTTCGGGTGGGCCACATCCTGCTGTTTGATCTCAAGGGGCTTGCCAGCGGCGATCAGAAGCTGCTGCTCGACGAAATCAACACCACTGATCATTTCCGTCACCGGGTGCTCGACCTGCAGACGGGTGTTGACTTCCATGAAGTAGAACTCACCGCTGGCATCTAGCAGAAACTCCAGCGTGCCGGCATTGGTATAGTTAGCCGCAGTTACCAGCCGTGCGGCTGCCAGACCCATGGCCTGACGGATCTGCGGCGTAACGGCAGTTGATGGGGATTCCTCGATGACCTTCTGGTGACGACGCTGCACCGAGCACTCCCGCTCGGGGAAGTACAGCACGGTCCCGTGCGTATCGGCCAGGATCTGGATCTCGATGTGACGGGGCTGAACAATGTACCGCTCGATGAAAACGCGTTCGTCATTGAATGCCGAGAGAGCTTCGTTTTGCGCAGAGCGAAAGGCCGATTCGATTTCCGAGGCCGACTCTACGATGCGCATGCCCTTGCCTCCTCCGCCCGCCGCTGCCTTGATGATCACTGGAAAACCGATACGGTCGACCACCGCACGCGCTTCATCAAATGTTGCAACGGCTCCGTCACTCCCCGGCGATATGGGAACCTGCGAACGGATCGCAAGGTCCCTTGCTGCTGTCTTATCGCCGAGCATGGCAATTGCCTCCGGCGAAGGGCCGATGAAGGTCATACCGGCAGCGGCAACAGCGCGGGCAAACTCGGCGTTCTCACTCAAGAACCCGTAACCGGGATGGATGGCGTCAGCTCCGGATGCACGGGCCGCATCAAGGACCTTTTCAACGATCAGATATGACTCGCGCGGCGTGTAGCCGCCGATGCCGATCGCATGATCGGCCTGGGTGACGTGGGGCGAACGGACGTCAGCATCGGAGTAAATGGCAACTGTCTCGATTCCCAGACGCTTGCAGGTGCGCATCACCCGCAATGCGATCTCCCCTCGATTGGCGATCAGCACTCGTTTGAACATGCCGCAAAGATAACTTTTGACGTCGCACGACAGGATGTTTATCGCACCTCAACCACCGTAACGCCGTCGCCCCCTTCTTGTATGGTCCCGATGCGGAAGCTGCTGACGTGCGGATGCTCGGTCAGATACTCGTGCACGGCCTTACGCATAGCGCCGGTTCCCTTGCCGTGGATGATCGTTGCATGCGTTACGGTGCCAAGAATGGCACTGTTGAGGAAGCCCTCAAGCTCACGAAGCCCCTCGTCCACCCGCATGCCCCGCATATCCAGACTGGTCGACGCATCGAATTTCAGATAGTCGGCACTCGAGGTTTGACGGGACGCTTTGGGTCGTTGCTCGGACGAGCCCGCGCGGCTTAGTGAGAGGCTCGCAGCCGGTACGGTAAAACGGATGCCGCCGGCCTCCAGCATGACCGTTGTGCCCTTCGCATCGATATCGATCACGGTACCGCTTGTGGACGTGCCGTTGATGGTCACCACATCGCCAACGCTGAGATCCCCTGCCGACGAAGTCTTTGGAAGTCCACGGTCTGATGATTCTCGAATGTCCTTCTTCCCCGCCTCAAAGTCGGACTTGACCTCGGACAAAGGACGCTGCTGCTCGCGGATCTGTCGAATGGTGTTTTCGACAAGCGAGTTTGCCTTTCTGAGAATCTCATCTGCCTCCTGTCGGGCATCGGTCACAACGCTGGAGCGCTTCTTGCGGACTTCCGCCAGACGTTCATCTGCCTCCGAACGCATGCGACGTGCCGACTCGTAGTCGGCCGCTGCCGCCCCCTTCATGCGTTCGGCTTCAAGGCGAAACTGCTGGATGGCATTGATGCTCTCTTCCAACTCCGTATGACCCTGACCAAGATATCCGCGGGCACGCTCGATGACGACCAGCGGCAGTCCGACCGACGAAGCCAGAACGAACGCATAGGAGTTACCCGGAACTCCGTAAAGAAAGGTAAACGTCGGCTGAAGCTTTTCCTGGTCGAACTCCAGCGATGCGTTGGTGATCGACGGACGCGTCAGCGCATACTGCTTCAGCGACGACTGATGCGTCGTGACAACAAAGCAGGCCCTGCGCTCAAGAAGCGAATCGAGGATTCCCGCTGCCAGAGCGCCCCCTTCGGCAGGGTCCGTGCCGGCACAGATCTCGTCGATCAGCACAAGGGCCGACTCGTCACAAAACGAAAGCACATCCCGCAGCCGGATGATCTGCGAGGAAAACGTCGACAAATTTGACTCAATGCTCTGATGATCACCGATGGCTGTCATGATCCGACGCGGGCGCATCGAACACAGGCCCAGCGGAAAGATCCCGCTCATGGCCATTGCCAGCGACAGGCCAATAGTCTTCATGGCGACGGTCTTGCCACCGGCATTGGGACCGGAGATCAATATGCCCCTTTGCTGCGCGTTAAACCGCACGCTAAGGGGAACTACAGAGCTTCCCGCATGGCTCATCTGCATGGCAAGAAGCGGATGACACACATTAGTGAGCTCGATCTCGTCATCATCGACAATTGTCGGCTTGATACCATTGAAATCCATCGCAAAGCGCGCACGCGCCAGAACCGTATCCACCTCGGTGAGCACGCTCACGGCCACAAGAATATTGTCGGCCACCGAGCCGATCTCAGCCGAGAGCGTGGTCAGTATGCGAATGACCTCACGCTGCTCGCGTCCATGCAGAATGGCCAGCTCATTGTTCATGTCATACGTTTCGGCCGGCTCCATGAAAACGGTCTGCCCGGATTGCGAAACACCATGAATGATGCCGTCTACGGCGCGCTTGCTTTCAACGCGAAGCGGAAGAACAAACCTCCCCTCGCGCTGAGTGATGAATTCGTCCTGAAGTACATCGTCTTGACCGAACTTCTTCAATATCCGCTGCAGTCGCAGACGCAGACGCGCGCTGAGTTCGTGAATATCACGTCGTATCGACAGGAGTTCACGGCTGGCGTTATCACGAACCATTCCTGTCTCATCGATCGCATCCGTGATGTGCTTTTCCAGAAACCGATCCTCGACAAGGGGCTCGCAGAGATCCGCAAGAGACGGGCACGACCCCTGCCTCTCTCGGAAGTAGCTCTTGAGCAGACGCGAGGTCTGCAACGCATCCAGAACGCTGAGCATCTCCGGGGCACTGATGAAGTTTCCTTCAATGCGACAGCGCGAGACCAACTGGCGGATGTCCTCATGTCGGTCAAGCGGAATGACCTCTGCAGAAAGCAGCAGACGCAGGCATTCGTCGGTTCGCTCAAGCTCTGTTCGTAGACGCTCCGGATCTGAAAGCGGCCTCAGGGTGCGCACCATATCGGCGCCGGCATGGGTGATACACCGACGTGCCACAGCCTCCAGCACGCGGGCAAACTCCAGCTCTTCTAACGCCCGCTCGAGGAGGTCCCGTTCAGTTGTGGCTGCCACGTTATGAACCGCCCAGAAGAGACTTGGCTACCTGCTGGATCATCGATCCGTCGGCCTTACCCTTCAGGGCTTTTGTTGCTGCGCCCATGAGCTTACCGAAGTCCGACTGCTGCGCGGCACCGATTTGGGCGGCGATCTCTGCAACGGCCGCTCGGATCTCTTCCTCGGTCATCTGCGCTGGAAGAAACTCCATGATGATGGCCAGCTCGGCTCGTTCCTGTTGAGCCGCGTCGGCCCGGCCCACGGCATCGTACTGCTCGATGGCATCCTTACGCTTCTTTGCGGCGGAGTTGAGAATCTTAAACTCATCTTCCGGGGTCATCGCCCGGTCTACACCGCTCTTTTCGAATTCAAGAATTCCGGCACGCAGTGAACGCAGGGTCTCGAGACGCAGCTTGTCACCGGACTTCATGGCCGTCTTGATCTGCTCATTGACAGTTTCCGTCAGGGTCATCAGGATACTCAGTGGAATGGTGGTGGGATTGCCAGCCCTTTTGCAAGGGGCTCGAGCGCTCCCAAGATACGGTCGACACAGATTCGGCCCAATCGATGGGCAGAAAGGCCCGGTGCTATCTTTGCACCATGATCAAAGCCGTTGTTTTCGATCTTGACAACACCCTGGTCGACTTCATGGGTATGAAGCGACAGGCTGTTGATTCGGCCATTGCCGCCATGATGGATGCCGGGTTGAATCTGACACACGATCAGGTCAAGACCCATATCGACAAGATCTATCAGGAGCTCGGCATCGAGTACCAGCAGGTGTTCGATCGTCTCCTCATGGACGTACTGGGATATGTCGATCCGCGGATCATTTCCGCCGGCATTATTGCCTATCGCCGCGCCCGTGAGGCGGCCCTAAAGCCGTACCCCCATGTTACGGCCACGCTCATGCAGCTGAACCGTCGTGGCATCAAGCTCGGCATCCTGAGCGATGCGCCCACGAGAGAGGCCTGGCTGCGGCTGTGCTTCATCAACTTCCATCACTTTTTTGATGTGGTGGTGACGTTTGACGACACCGGCGAACGCAAGCCAAGCCCCTTGCCCTTCAAGACAGTACTGCAACGTCTCGACGTCCCGCCGGAGCACGCCATTATGGTGGGAGACTGGGCGGAGCGGGACATGCGTGGCGCAAAGAATGTTGGTATGCGCACGGCCTTCGCCAAGTACGGCGACTCGTTCGGCAACCAGGATCTGTCGGACGTTGACTTTGTTCTGGATGACATCAAGCAACTACTCGATATTGTCTCATGATCCTTCCGGTCTATACCTACAACCACGCCGTTCTGAAGCAGCGAACAGAACAGATCGCAGATATGACAGATGATCTGCGCAGTCTGATCGAGGATATGTTCGAGACAATGTACAAGGCCAACGGCATCGGCCTGGCTGCCAACCAGGTCGGTAAGGGGCTTAGTCTGACGGTCATTGACGTGGCCGATCGAGATGAGGCAGAAGACCCCGGGCAGCTTGTCCTTATCAATCCGGTGATCGATGCCTTCTCCGACGACGAAGAGGAGTTTGAAGAGGGTTGTCTGTCTCTGCCCGACTATCGCGATACGGTCATTCGCCCCAGTGCCATCCAGGTGCGCTTCCACGATGCCGACATGAAGGAACATGTCATGGAAGTCGATGGACTTCTTGCCCGCGTTATGCAACACGAGATCGATCACCTGAATGGCATCTACTTCTTTGAGCGCCTCTCCCCGATTCGCCGCACCCTCGGCAGCGGCAAGCTCAAGAAGATCGCACGTGGCCAGTTCGACGCCGAATACCCCACCTTTTCCGCCACCGAGTAAGTACTGACGCATCCCCTTACAGCCAACCTCTAGCCTCACACCCCACACCCCACACCTCAAACCTGAATGAACAACTTCATCAATAACACCTGGCTCCCTTCTGAAACCGGACGTACGTTCGATAACGTGAACCCGGCCGACACCAGCGATGTGATCGGTGCGTTCCCTTTGTCGTCGGCCTCCGATGTCAATGCCGCCGTTTCTGCCGCTGCACAGGCATTTGCCGAATGGCGCCTGGTACCGGCTCCAAAGAGGGGTGACATTCTTCGTCGTGCCGGTGACATTTTCACTCGCCGTAAAGACGAGCTCGCAGAGATCATGACCAGGGAAATGGGTAAGACTATCACCGAAACGAAGGGCGATATTCAGGAGGCCATCGATACGGCCTACTACTCGGCTACCGAAACGCGTCGCCTGTTCGGATACACCGCCCCGTCGGAAATGTCCAACAAGATGAACATGTCCTTCCGCATGCCGATCGGCGTCTGCGGCATCATCACTGCCTGGAACTTCCCAATTGCTGTTCCTTCGTGGAAGATCCTGCCGGCACTTGCCGCGGGCAATACCGTTGTCTTCAAACCCAGCGATGATTCGCCTCACAGCGCAAACATCTTCGCCGAGATCCTTCTTGAGGCAGGTCTTCCGGCCGGTGTTTTCAATGTCATACACGGCGACGCCGAAGCCGGCTCGGCGATCGTTGAACACCCTGATGTTCGCGTTGTGGGCTTCACCGGCTCGACGCATACCGGAAAGGCCATTGCTGCCCGCTGCGGTCAGCTCAACAAGAAGGTCTCACTTGAGATGGGCGGCAAGAATGCGCAGATCGTCATGGATGATGCTGATATGGATCTGGCCATAGACGGC
The DNA here is from genome assembly GCA_947459875.1 of Ignavibacteria bacterium. Classification (GTDB taxonomy): domain Bacteria; phylum Bacteroidota; class Ignavibacteria; order Kapaibacteriales; family Kapaibacteriaceae; genus UBA10438. The sequence goes on along the minus strand of CANHFG010000023.1, from coordinate 14,361 downwards.
GTGCTGTGGGGAGCCTTCGGCACCACGGGGCAGCGCTGTACGGCCACCAGCCGGTTGATCCTTCACGAGGCTATTCACGACGAGTTCGTACGACGTTTGACCGATGCAGCTACGAAGATCGTGCTTGGCGACGGGCGCGTGGCCGGTTCACAGGTCGGTCCGGTCATTAACGAGCGTCAGCGCGAGAAGATCCTCTCCTACATCGAGATCGGACGCCAGGAAGCACGATGCGTGCTCGGCGGTGAGCGCGACATGGCCGGTGACAAGGCACGTGGACACTTCATCAAGCCAACCATCTTTGTCGACGTAAAGCCCCATCACAGGATCTTCCAGGAAGAGATATTCGGGCCAGTGCTCAGCGTCACCAAGGTCTCATCCTATGAGGAGGCCATTGCTGTTGCAAACGACTGTCAGTACGGTCTCTCGTCGAGCATCTACACTCGCGACGTCAGCAGGGCCTTTGCGGCCATCCGCGACATCGAAGCAGGCATCACGTACATCAATGCACCTACGATCGGCGCCGAGGCTCACATGCCGTTTGGTGGCATCAAGGGCACCGGCAATGGTCACCGTGAAGGGGGCTGGACGGTGTTCGACATCTTCACAGAGTGGAAGACCGTCTACGTGGACTATTCCGGACACCTGCAGCGTGCGCAGATCGACAACTATTGATCGGCGCTACTGGCGCTGACCGGCGATGACAGCAATGCCCGACAACACGAGCATCATGCCGACAATGATGTGCCAGGATGGTTTTTCCGTGCTCAGAAGAAGTCCAACGACGACTGTAAGCAGAAAGGTAGTTGCCGTATTCATGGGAATGAAAACGCTGGCCTTGATGAACGTCAGCATGTAGGACATAACGGCAAAGGCACCGAAGAGAAGCATCGAGCCGGCGACCCCGCGTAGACTCAACAGCGATGTCAGCAGTTCTGTCACATTCTGTCCGCGTCCCTCAAGAACGTGATGCAGAAGAGTAATGCCTCCGACGCTCAAGGCCGACTGAACAAAACTCAGGATGACGGCCTTGATCATGGGGCTACGGGGGAAACGCGCTGACGCTGCAGCGCCTCGAAGTACTGGCGGATGATGTTCTCGTAGTCGGCCGTGTACCCCTGACGAAGCTGTTCCACTGCGGACTTAGTCGAAAGTCTCTGGCGAAGGATTTCGAGTTCCGCCGGCGAGCGGCGTTCCATATCCTTGCCCGACATTGACTCGCGATTCTTTTCGTAATCGCGTTCATTCATGGATCGTGACGCATCGAGTAGACGCGACAGGATCCGCTCCTGACGGAGCCGCGTCTCGGGCTTGATCGATCCGGACTGCATGTCCGACATCACCTCTTCCATGTCCTTTGCGATACGGTTGAGGTCTCCTAGCGGCTGACGTTCACCCTGAGCCTTGCGGCTATCACGATCGACCTCTTGAAGCGCCTTCAGAGCCCGGCCCTGCTGGGCTGCAAGCCGACCCATTTCAGCACGCTGCTGCTCGGACATCTGCTGTCCACCCTGGCCCATGCGGTTCATGCCGTCGTTGATCGACTGCTGCTGATCGGCCAGCTGCTGCAAGCGCTGGAACGGACTCTTGCCACTTCCCGTACCCTCTCCGGGCATCTGTCCGTTTCCGCCCTGCCCTGCCCCGTCGCCCTGCATCATCTGCGACAGCGCGCTGCCCATTTTCGATGCAGCCCCGTTCATGGCGCGCATGGCATTTGCCTGCTGTTGCATTGACTGCATTCCATTGCGGTCTGCCATGGAGCGCATGGCATCTTTCATCGCCTCGAGAGCATCACCCATGTCTTGGGCCATCTCAGGTGTCACCGACATGGACTTCTGACCAAGCTGCATCATGTTGTTGGCGATATTCTGCATCGATTCCTGCAGACGCTGCTGCTGCTGAGCAAGCTGCGACAGTTGCGAGGAGTTCGGGTCAAGCCCCTTCATCTGCTCGCGGAGACTCTCCTGCTGCTTCGATAGTTGAAGAAGATCCTCCGTGTTCTTCTGCATCTGACGCATGGCCTCGCGCTGGCTGTTGCGACGCATTTCACGCTTCATATTCTTCATCTGCTGGGCAAACCGCTGCAGATTCTCCGACGCCTGCTTTTGCTGCTTGGAAGCTTCCTCATGCTGCCCCTGCTCCATCTGATCCTGCGCTTGCTGCATCTGCTTCTGCGTCTGCTGCGGATCGAGATCCTTCTGTGCCTGCTGCATCTTTTCCTGAGGCATGTCCTGGCCGACCTCTTTCATGAGCTGCTCGAGTTCTCGTGATTCCTGAGCAAGCTTCTGCAGTTCCTCTTCAAGTCGCTTCTGCTCCTGAGCAAGCTTCTGATTTTCGGTCTTGTTGTTCGGGTTGGTCTGCTCGGCCCGTTGCCGGAGTTCGTCCTGCTTGCGTGCAAGCTCTTCGGCTCTCTTGGCCAACTCGTCGGTCTTCTGCTCGGCCTGCATGCGCTTGAGAAGCGAGAGCTGTCGTTCTAGATTCTTGCGGAACTCTTCCTCGTTGAACTTGAAGTTCTTCATCATCTGCTGAAGCTCCTCAGGGGAGACCTGCTCCATGGCCTTACGCATCTGCTCCTGCATGCGGGAAAGTTCGGGTGATTTCACCTCCTGCATCAGCTTCTGCAGCTCCTGATACTTCTTGAGTGTCTCCTCGGAGATAGCCTTGTTGTCCTGCAACTTCTCGGTCATCTGCTGCAAACGTTCAGCCATCTTGTCCATGCGCTTTTCAAGCTCCTGCTGACGCTTAAGAAGGTCTTCGGCTTTCTTCTTGTCGGACCATGTTGCCTCAAGCTGCTGCTTCGACTGCTGCTTCTGAAGCTCACGCTGTAACTGGTCGGCTTCCTTTCTGATCTCATCAGCCTCTTTGACGATGTTCTTTACCTCTTTGCGGATCTCACTCTGCTCGCGATCAGTTTCCGCAAACACTTCATCGAGTGATGGCATCCGCACGGAGAGCGTCGATGTCTTTGCCGTCTTCGGTCCGCTTACAACGTCGTTATCGGCAACCTCCAGATAGAACTCGTACTGATCTTCGGGAGTGATATCAACCTTGGCAAGGTCCCAGACATATCTCACGTCGAGAGCAGTGACGCCCTGCGTTAAAGGGATCTCGACAGATCGGTATTTTTTCTCGGCTTCGGCGTATCGCGACGCCACAAGCCGGTAGTGCAGACGCAGTGCGGAAAAACCAAAGTCATCGCTGATGGCAACCTCAATCGGCAGTTCCGCGCTCTGCCGCAGCTCGATGTTTTCGCGGGGCGAATTCAAAGCGATCATCGGATATGAATCCGACAGCGAAACGATTCCCGCTCGGAGCGGGTCGAGGATCGATGTGCCGTCCTGATCGGTCAGGTGAATGCTGTACGTTCCCGTACGTCGCACCTGGAACGAGCCGCTGGCGGTCGGTCCGCTAACCTTCAGCTCGACGATCGTGGAGTCCGAAGCCGACGAGTCCACACCGTTTCCACGCAGAACGATATAAGCGCGCCTCAGAGATTTGTTGCTCTCAACGGTCAGGCGTACGATCGACCCGTAAAGTGTCGTCACATCAGCATTTGTTGCGTCGATTCGAGCCGACGGGAGTCGCGTATATGACGGAGGCGTTACGGTCCCACTGAGGGCTCTTATAAGCGGCCGATCGACCACAAGGATCCGCGCCGTATCGCTCACGACTCGTGAATCGATCCATGGACTCTCAGCGAAGAACTCCACGGTCTGCGTCAGTCCCGACAACTGATAGGAGTAAACGCTGCCCGAATCTCGCCGAAGCGTGTGTTGCGTGAACGTACCGGAGTTGCGTTCCCGCAGATTCAGCGTGACGGTCTCCGGTGGCACGCCGCTGGCGGTGATCACAATCGCCGACGATGCGCCGCGCATAACATTATCGTGAAGCCCCTTGACTGATAGTCGGAAAGGGGCAGGCGGCACGTAAGACGTCGAGTAACGCGTTAGTCTTTCCCATGCTGAGCCAAGACTGTAAGGTGCAAGCCAGAGGCCCGACAGGAAGATTCCGGAAGCAAGGAGGCCAAACAGCAGAGCGGTGCGGGCTGGCCTGCGTTCAATGATCACCGAAAAATCAAGATCCTTGGACAGTTCAGCAGTTTCGCGAAATGCCGCATCAATGAGCTCGCCGCCGGCCTCATTGGGGCGCGTCAGCTGCAGGACGTTGCAGAGGGCATCGGCGACCTCCGGAAAGGCCTTTCCAACACGCAGAGCCGTTTCCTCCGGCTGCGCCAGCGGAAGTAGTCCGCTCAGACGCAGCAGCGGTGGTCCAACCAATGCCATAGCAGCCAGTGAGGAACCGGTAACGAGGCTCCACCACATGATCGTCCGCACCGGGATGCCGGCATGAAGCCACGACTCCAGAAGCGTCAGCGTCAGTGCCAGCGCACTTGCAAGGGCAACCGTGATTCCGGCTCCCCGCAGCGTCATGATGAGCTGCTCGGTGCGAACAACACTGCGAAGACGGCCGACGATATGCTGACGCTGATTCATTGATCCGTGAAGTTATCGTGTGAGCGCATAGACAATGATGTTTGTCCCGAGTTTAAGAGCCGTTTCGCGTCGCTCCGGCGGATCGTTATGCACCTCTGGGTCGGCCCAGCCATCGCTGGGATTGGTCTCGTAGGTGTAGAACACGCACACCCGCTCATCGTGAAACAAGGCAAGACCTTCCGGGACTTTATTGTCATGCTCGTGGATCTTGGGAAGCCCCTTTGGAAAGTCAAAGTGACAATGGTAGATCGGATGCGAAAATGGAAGCTCCCGAAGTTGCTTGTCGGGGAACACCCTCTGCAGTTCACGCCTGATTGACTGATCCATGCCGTAGTCATCGTCGATGTAGAGAAATCCACCATTGGTCAGATACGAGCGAAGGTTGCGGATTTCAGCGTCGGTCAGACTAACCGTACCATGCCCGGTCATGAACAGAACCGGATACAGAAAAAGGTTGTCCGTTCCGAGGTCGACGTACTCATACACAGGTTCGACAACGATCGACGTGTGCGCACGGACGTACCGAAGCAGATTGATCTCGGCGCTGGGGTCGTTGTACCAGTCTCCCCCGCCGGAATACTTCACACGACCGATCTTCACAGCAGATCCGACGTTCGTGCCCGGCTGGGCCTGCACTCCGACGACGAGTGCGCACAGAACCATGATGGATGCTAAGAATGCTGGAATCGGCACACCACAACCTTCTTTTGATCCTCTAAAAACGCTGGTGCGCCGAACATGTCGATAGCGATCGCTTCGATGTGGGCTTTGGGGAACATCTCCCGAGCCTCGGCGATCTCTTCGTCCAGGTCGCCCCCTTTGAGAAAGGCACATACAGCGGTAGGTTTCAGTAGTGGTCGTATCCATTCGAGCAGTGTGGCCGTTCGGGCCACGGCGCGCGACACTACAACGTCGAACGCTCCGATATAGTGGGGCTCGTCTGCCAGATCTTCGACGCGCGTAACGATGGCCTTGATGTCCTTCAACCCCGTATGCTGGGCGAACATCGCCGTCATGGTGACCTTCTTGCGGATCGAGTCGGCCAGAAGCATTTTCACGTCAGGACGGGCCACCTTGATTGGGATGCCTGGCAAGCCCCCTCCCGTGCCAACATCAAGCACGCGCGCCTTCTGACGGATCGGGACGTACTTGAGGATGCAGAGCGAATGCAGGATATGGCGTTCCCAGACGTTGAGCTCGTCGCGACGCGAGATCATGTTGACCTTGGCGTTCCAGTAGATGAGCTCATCGTGGTATCGCTGCAGCGTATCAACCTGTGGCTTATCAAGAACGATGTCGTTGGCTGAGCACGTCGTCCAGAAGTCCAGCGGAGTCATGGACATGGGCTAGCGGTAAGGTTGGTGTTGCGGAGGTCGTAGTTTCGCACGGTATGCATGTTCCCTTCTTCAGCGTCGTGATCTGCACCTACCAGCGCGCACATCTGCTCGGCCGGGCGCTCAGTTCGCTGATCGCCCAGACAGATGCCGACTGGGAGGCAGTGGTTGTCGACGATGGTTCCACCGACGACACCCCGCAGGTGGTGCAAAAATACATCGACGCGGGCCAGCCGATCAGGTATTTCCGCCATGACCACCGCGGGGTGGCACGAAGCCGCAATGCGGGCATTCTTGCCAGCAAGGGGCTTTTTGTGACCTTTCTCGACAGCGATGATGAGTATTCATCCGGACATCTTTCCAGCAGACACGCTATGTTGATCGACAATCAGGAGGTGCGCCTTCTTCATGGTGGCATAAAAGTCGTCGGTGGTGATGCTCTGGTTCGAGACCGTCACGATCCGACGCTGCTTATTCATCTGGACGAATGTGTCATCGGCGGCACATTTGTCATTCGACGTGATGTCTTTGACCAGATCGGGCTGTTTTCCGAGGTTGAGTATGGCGATGACGCTGAATTCTTTGAGCGTGCTGCCACTGCCGGCGTCAGCATTGCCCGAACCGATCATCCGACCTACCGGTACTACCGAGATACCCCCGACGCACTGACGAGGACCCATGGCACGACGTGAATCACAGACGGCAAAGTCACAGCGGCTCAACACCATCCTGGACAGGCTCGCCGTTGCCTACCCGGACGCGCGCGTGGGTCTTGACTTTACCTCACCACTGGAGCTGCTGATCGCCACGATTCTCTCGGCGCAATGCACCGATGAGCGTGTGAACATCGTCACGAAATCGCTGTTTGCCAGATACCGGCAGCCGGTGGATTATGCCACAGCACCGATCGAGGAACTTGAGGAAGCCGTCCGCTCGACTGGGTTCTACAAAAACAAGGCGAGGAACATTCAGCAGTGCTGCCGTCAGCTGATCGATCAGTTCGGCGGCCAGGTTCCGCAAACGCTCGAAGAACTGGTCACTCTCGCCGGTGTTGGCCGCAAGACTGCCAACTGCGTACTCAGCAATTGCTTTGACATTCCCGGTCTGACGGTCGACACGCACGTAACCCGCATCAGTAACTTGCTCGGTCTGGTCACCACGCAGGATGCCGTCAAGATCGAATTCGCCCTCATGAAGATCCTTGCGTCGGACCGATGGAATGAGTTCGACCGGCTTGTTATAACGCATGGCCGCCGCACCTGTATTGCGCGACGTCCGCAGTGTTCCGGTTGCCCTATCAGCGACCTTTGTCCATCGGCTCAGGAAAAGCCGTAGGATGCTGTCACGAAATCATTGCAAGATTGCTCATGGTATTGGTAAAAGGGAGATCCTACCAGTGAACCATCAATCGATATCTGTGACATCCGCCGGGATGCTCAGCGGCAAGGGATTTGTGCGCATTCTGCTCCATGTTGCTTTGGCGGCAACACTCTGCTCTGAGGCCAGTGGTCAGGCCGGTGCGGGTATCGGCTTGATCGGTGGCGTAACGATCAACGTGCCGGATGCTCGCTTTCGACAACTTGGATCATTCCCCTCCTGCTGTCCGGAGTTCACCAACGGCTCGGGCATGGGTGGCCAGTTCGGAGGATGGGTAGAACGGCGTATTGCTGATCGCGTGTCGATCATTGGCCGATTGCTGCTCTCATGGGATAAGGTTTCATTCACCGACGACGAATCTTCGTTCGTGGCAGATCTGCGCGATACGCCGCGCGTCGTACCGGCGGTGTTTCGTCATCAGCTGCAGTCGTCGCATGCCGCGATTGCAATTGAACCTCTGGTGGCATTCACCCTGTTCGATCGCACGTCGCTGGTGTTTGGGCCGCGCGTCGCGTTGGGTGTGTCCTCCACGTTTCGGCAGACCGAGACGCTTGTTGAGCCAGCCGACTTCGGTTCATTCGTCGGAACCGGACGCGTCTGGATCGACAACTCGGGTGACATTCCGTCGACGCAGGTTGTCGCAGCCTGGATAACCTCCGGGCTGAGAACTACCTTCAATCTGCGTTCGGACGAATCTCTAACGCTATCGCCTGAGCTGACGTATGCGTATGCATTGAACGACGTTTCACAGGGGGCGCACTGGAAGCCCCATGCCCTAAGACTATCGGTCAGCCTCGGTTGGCATGGTGCAGACCTGCCGAAGGATACACTCGTGCCAACGATCCAAACGCCTTCAATTGTTGTAGCAGAACCGGTAAAGCCCCCTGCACCCAAGATCAGAATGAAGGTTTACGGCGTGAATGATGACGGCACCATTATCCCCGATCCTATCATCGAGCGACGTGAAACCAAGGTGATTAATCTCCATCCGATGCTTGGACACGTGTACTTTGATGACAACTCCTCGGTGATTCCCGAGAGGTATCTGAAGGGCACCGCACGTGCCATTCGAGACACGCTGACGCTTACATCCATGGAGGCATTACATGGTGAACTGGCCATCATTGCACTCCGCATGAAAACACGTCCGCAGGCGCGCTTGCGTGTTGGAGGAATGACGGCAAACACATCGACCGATAAGGGCGCTGAGCTGGCTCGCAGCCGCGCCGAGGCCGTTGTATCGAAACTCAGAGAACTGGGTATCGAATCTGAACGTATCGAGCTGATCACCGGCGACCGGTTGTTCACGGCCACTCGCATGTCGGACACTTCTGAGCGAGCCCTAGCTATCGAGGAGAATCGTCGCGTGGAGATCACATGCACAGACGAAGTGGTAATGGGGCCGATCTCTCTTGGTTCGATCGATATTTCAGTGTTTCCCAAGCGCCTTCGCGTGGCCGACTCGATCGTCTCCGCGAGCCCCTTGACGGTCAGCACCGACATCCGACTCGACGATACGGTTGTGTCAGTCCCACGAACACTCGATGCTCAGGGGGCTTCCGGCGACGTCGACCTGACATCGATCGTTACCGGATCGGCATCGCGCAGCCTCAACGTCAAGGTGACGGCAACCGACTCAGCCGGTCAGACCGGCCAGGAAGTGCTCTCGATACCGATCCGCCGTCAGGACACTTCAATCAGTAAGACCACGCGCAGCGGTGAACTCCAGGTGGAACGATATGGCCTGGTGCTCTTCGACTTTAACACCGCCAACATCGGTCCGCATCACATGCTGATCATTAACATTATCAAGTCGAGGATAACTCCGACGACAACCGTAGCCGTCTATGGCATGACCGATCGCGCTGGCTCGGACGACTACAATCGCCTGCTGTCATTGCGTCGTGCACGTGAAGTTGCGCGAATGCTGGGCGTCAAGGACGTTGCCGTTGAGGGTCTTGGTGAGGACTCCCCTCAGTTTCCCAACCAGCTTCCCGAGGGTCGTGCCGCCAATCGGACGGTGATCGTCGAACTGCGCTCAAAAGCCCCGTAAATGAAACGATTTGCGGTCGAGGTTGTCTATCTTGCACGTCGTAAAAATGTCGTCCGGCAAGGCCCGCAGCACGGGCTGTACTAGCCAAATAAACAAGGGAGATAGCTGATGATCCGACTGCTCGTTGCTTCTATCGCAACCTACACTGTTCTTGTATCGGTAGTAAGTGCCCAGACATCAATGTTCGCTCCGGTGCGAACGACCGTTGTGACGGGCGACTCTGTTCGGTGCCGCGTTGCTGCGCTGAACAACAACTTTACACCACTCAGCGGCAATCTCGCGGCTTTGACCGTGACGGATAACGGATCACGACAAACGGTTGTGCAGACGGCCGATGCCATCAGCGACGGTCGCAACCTGTCGTTGATGGTGGCTGTTGACCTTTCGTCGTCGATGGACATTGCCCGTCCATCGACCTCCAATCTTGCACCGCTGGCCATCACAAAACAGGCCATAGGACGTGTAGCGGCACTCATGGTTCAGCCCTTTGATGAGCTTGGACTTATGGGGGTCGGTGCTCGATCCGAACTTTTCTATGCATTGTCAGCCGAAAAGTCGGCCTACGCCAATGCTGCACAGGCGCTGCAGACTCGTGGGGGATACAATCTTCGTCGAGGCCTGTTCGACACGCCACAAGGGGCTCTGACTCACCTTCAGAATGCACGCAATTCAAGGGCTCTTCTGCTTTTCACCGACGGCAATACGCGATTTGACATCCGAGAAGCCCTGTCAACGGCCCGCACCTTCGGTATCAAAGTATACGTGGTCGGTATTGGAACAGTGCTATCGAGCGACATGCGTGCGCTGGCCGATTCGTCAGGGGGCGCGTTCGCCGAACTTGTCGCAAGCGCGAACGACGCGTCAATGTGGGCGAGCGCCTTTGTTGTCGATGCCAAGCAGCTGCGAATGTGGACACTCACATGGCCACTGCCTGAAGGCTGTGATTCGGTTCGAGCGGTGCAGGTTGCAGACAATCGTGTGACACGTCTGACCTCCTACGCGTATCCGCGGCGCCGCACACGCTCACTTGCGGCCAAAAATAGAGGCATCGACTTCGGCCTTGTCAAAGTTGGTGACAATGCAACCACGACTGTTACGGTGTCTGCCCCGAACGCAACGGTGACCATCTCCGACATACAATTGACCGTCGGCTCTGGCTTTGAGGTTGTTTCCATGCCCCCTCTTCCTGTTGTTCTCACAGCAGGAAATAGCCTGTCGTTCGATGTGCGATACACTGCTGTGTCTACCGACGCTAACTATGACATTTTGCGCTTCACCAGCGATGCATGTCGATCGGATTCCGTGATCGTGCGGGCAGGTTCTCTCTTTGATGGCGAGACCGTCAAATTGGTTCGACCAAATGGTGGCGAGCAGTTCGTTGCCGGACGTGACACGGTTGTTCAGTGGAACAATGCCCTGCCACAGGACTTCATGCGACTCGAAGTAAGCTCCAATGCAGGAACGTCGTGGTCCACGATCACCGAGTCGGCCCAGGGACTCTCATACCAATGGTCCCCCGGACCGAGTTTCGGTGACCAGTGTCTCATGAGGATAACAGGAACGGCCTTGGATCAGCGAACAATTCTGCGCCTTCTCGGGCAGTATCTGCCGGTCTACTGCGTGGCATTTTCACCCGACGACCGACTGGTTATCACCGGCGGTGGTGACGGAACCGTCCGGACTTGGGATGCCGTTACCGGTGAACAGGTCCGTGAGATCGGTATCCACGGCAACTGGGTCTGGGCTCTTGCTATCATGCCCGGTACTTCCCAGGTAGCCTCTGGAAGTCATGACGGCACTGTGCGCGTGTGGGATTACCGCACGAGTGAAGGTGTTGCGACGCTGAACTTAGGAGCACGCGTCTGGTCGGTGGCGTTTTCGCAGGACGGAAAGGTCCTCTTTGTCGGTACCGTACGTGGTATTGCCATTGTCAATACGGACACGTGGTCGATCGAGAAGATTATCGATGTGCCTGAAGGGCCTGTGTACGACCTGCATGTGCCTGCTGGAGCACCATACATCATCTCGGCGGAGGGTTCGCGAGTTCTAGCACGCTCGACGGCTAATCTGGATTCTGTGCGGGTCTTCACAGATCCCACCCAGACCGGCAGCATCTACGCGGTGGCCATGCCTTCGACCAACGACGTTGTCATCACCGGTGGTGCAGACTTCATACTTCGGAAGTACCGTTTCTCAGACGGGCAGCTTCTGTCGTCAGCACCGCCATCAGTGGGAAGCATACTCGGGCTTTCCTACTCATCGGATAACTCACGTATTCTCTCAGCAGGGGGCGACGCCACCGCTAAGCTTCATAGTGCCGAGAATCTCTCCGTACAGGTCTCTCTTGCCGGCCATGATGGCATCGTCTATGGAGCCGCCTTCTCATCTGATGACAGTTCGGTGGCTACCGTTTCTACTGACTTCACGGCGCGCATCTGGCCGCTTTCCAATCTCGGTACCGTTTCTGACGTGAGCGATGCTCCGTTTGCCATCGAAGGTGCGGTCCCTGAGTATTCGGACGTATCGATGGGTGATGCACTTATTGGCAGCGGACGAGATACGATAACGGCCGTGCTGCGCAACACATCGTCGAAGTCCATGGTTGTCCGTTCTGTTCGGTTGCTTGCCAGCGGTCAACAGGCCGATTTTGATATTGCCACGCCTGGACTGCCTTTTACGCTCGCCGCAGGACAGACATTTCCACTTGATGTGTCCTTCACCCCAGCTGATGTCGGAGCGCGTCAGGCAACCGTTGAGATAACCTCCGGTGCCGGTGTGCGCCGGATCACACTTTCGGGTAGGGGCGTTCGGCCCGCACTTCAAGTTCGCGAGGTCCTCGACTTTGGACGGCACGTTGCAAATCAGGCTGTTATCGACAGCACTATCACCATTGTTGCCACGGGTGATGCAAGCGTTTCCTATAGTGTGTCCTTGACAACGATCCTCGGTGAACAATCTTCGATGTTCTCCATTAAAGACGGTGGAGCCCCTTTCACGATGCGAGGGGGCGAATCTCATCGTCTGACTGTGCGCTTTGACCCGCGGGCGTTCGGCCGGTTCGCTGCATTTCTCGTACTTGAGATAGATGGTCAAGGATCTCAGGTTGTGCGCCTCTATGGCGAAGCCACCGGAGAGGGTCGCCTTGCGACCGGCGCAGCAATGTTGTTTGCCTCGAATTCGTGCGAATCTGCTCCAAGCCAACGGACCTTTACGCTCCGAAACAGCGGCAACTCCCAGACGATCATCTACTCTATCGGTATTGAAGGCGCCGACGCCGACGAATTTACCGTGACGACTTCCAAGCCTTACCCGATCACTATGGAAGCCAAGGATTCACTTCAAGTGGCAGTGTCATTCACGCCCCGGCGAGTTGGCGTTAAAGATGTTCGCGTCGTTGTCTCATCGAATGCATCAAACGCCTTCAATGGGCGCACGGTTGTCAACATGTCGGCGCGCCGTGATTCGGTCGGCTTTGAGCTCTCCCGCTCAACGATCAGCTTTCCGAATGTTGCCGAAGGTGAATCACTTTCAGACCGCCTGCAGATCATAAATACCGGGACGATCACTCTGCAGTGGCCACGGGGCGGAATTGATCTTGGCGCATTCAGGATCGATAGTATAACTCCCGACATCACGCCTGGTGGACGCAATTCCTCGCTTCTTGTGACGTTCCTCGGGGGAATCCCGGGCCGTACGTACGATACGTCATACACCTTTGTTGACACGATCTGCGGACGCCGCCAAACGCTGCGCCTGACCGCGTCCGTCAAGAGCATCATCGGCGCCACGATCCGCGTAGGTTCCGTTGGCGCTACCACAGGACAACTGATCACGGTGCCTGTCTTCGTAACGGGCAAGGTCAACTTCAGCCGCACCGCGGTTCGAGAAGTAACAGCACACCTCAGTACCAACGGCACAGTGCTGACGCCATCCGGCAGCACTCCTGTCGGGAAGCTTGGACCCGATGGTATCCGTCGATTCAGCGTTGTTGTGCCTCTTACGGCTAGTGACTCTCTGGCAACGACCTTGACCATGCAGACCACATGGGGTAATGACACGGCATCGTTCATTCGCATCGACAGCGTTACTGCTGGTGACACCTTGACGTTCCGAACGGTGAACGGGCAGGTGCGCATTCTCGATATCTGCCGTGTTAGCGGCCGCCCTCGTCTGATCTCCTTCACCAGTAACGGGGCCGGCCTTATGGTCACACCATCACCGGCAAGTGACCGCGCAACTCTAACGATGGATGTTGTTGAACGTGGTCATACGAACGTGCGCATCTATGATGCCGCATCGCGGTTGGTAGCTGTTGCCCATGACGGCCCTACATCGCCCGGGAGGTGGATCATTCCGCTCGACCTGACGGCGCTCAATAGCGGCGCATACTTTGTCGTGATGACCACGGCGTCGGAATCATTCACACAACGCGTCGAGGTGGTACGATGAAGACCCTTCTACCTCTCCTTGTTGCTCTCGTGGCAACCGGTCTATCGGCCCAGCCCCTTGAACGCGCTCGTGTGGGACTAGTTCTACAGGGCAGCTTCGACATGCACCACGCTTCATTCAAGCAGCTCCCTGATCTCGGAAACTGCTGCCCCGGGTTCACCGGAGGCTCCGGTGGTGGCTGGCTTGTGGGTGCGTCGTTTCTTTCACCATTGAATGATCAATGGACGCTGGATGTTCGTGCGGGATATCAGAGCGGGAGTGTCGACATGCAGGAAACCGAGTCTAAGCTCATCGTTCAGCCCTCGGGCGTGTTCGAATCGGCCACTATCCGTCATGACCTTTCGGCGACGTTCGCCCGTCTTGCTGTCGAGCCTATGGCTGTCTACGCCATTGCGCCAAACGTTGGGCTGAAAATGGGGCTCTTTGGTGCATACCAAATGAGCAGCACCTTCCGCCAGGCCGAAGTTCTTCAGACACCCTCGAACGCTGTCTTTGAAAACGGACAGCGAACCCGTAATCAGGCAGAGGGCGATATCTCATCAGCGGCTGCGTTGAACCTTGGTTTGACGGTGGGCATCGGCACCGAGCTACCACTCGACGTCGATCGGGTGTTTACCATGAGTCCGGAACTTCTGGTTACGTATGCCCCAACCAGCCT
>CANHFG010000022.1 GCA_947459875.1 Ignavibacteria bacterium | reverse complement strand
TGGCTCGAACGTTTTGATCGTGTTGCCACCCGACTTCAGCAGCAGACTTCCGGTTCCGAGCTGATCGCGCAGGAACCAGAAATCAAGTCCGTAACCGGCACGGTTAAGGAGTTCGAATTCGTAGCATCCCGGGTCGAGCTTCAAATCGTAGGTAAAGAGCTTTTCGCTCTCAAGCTGGTCAACCTCCTGGATCACTGTACCGTCGGACCTTGTCAGACGCCAGCTGTACTGATCCTCTGCCTGTTTATTCGTTCGCAGCGCGATCTGCAGGTCGCCGTAGTAGGAAGGGGGCATCACAAACGAGCTCGAGCGAGCGTTGTTCTTGGCATACTCGTCACCTGCCGTGCTCACTGTTGCCGTGAACGTCTGGTTTCCGGATGACTTTGGCCACTCAGGGATAGGCAACACGACCGTATCCTTGGCCAGAAAGCCGAGCTTGCCCTTCCAGGTGTAGGTTGACTGTTTCGCCCCCTTCGCACCAAAGGTAACGGTGCATTCGGTGAGGTCTTTCGAACCGGTGTTCTGGATGACCACTTCCGGATTGGCGCAGATGGGGTTCATCCGACTGTAATACTCCCACGAGTTTGGCTTGCGGATGTCGACGATGGACACGTCGGTTGCGAAGTTCGGAGCACTATAGCCGATGAGCTGCGTGGAGACTTCCCAGCGACCCCAGTTTTCTTCGGCCGCTTCTTTCTTCACGCCATAGTCGATGGTGAGCTGCTTCTTGCCCTGCGTAAACGGCGTCGCGTCGAACTCATACAGGTCCACCATCTCGCCCGGACACCAGCCCGTGCGATCGATGAGCCACGTGCCCCCTTGCGGATAGACAGGGTTGTCTCCGCATTCCTTCCATAGGCGCCATGTGAAGCGTTCCGTGCCATCGAGCGAAAGGAAGTGATTGCGTGGACAGAACTCTGCACAGTTGGTAGCGTTGCTGAATTCATGTCCCGACGTCATGGTCTTGATACGGAACATCTTGGCCTCTGGGTTCAGAGGAACCGTCACCGGAGCAAGAGCCTTGTTCGCCAGCACGTCGGGGTACCATGCCCCGCGCTCATACACCACCTGGTCGATCTGCTTCACGTCGCGTGGTGGTGTTCCCTTGATGAACATAAACGTCAGATCGATCAGCTCCTGCTGATTGCCGGCCGAGAGCGTGACGTTGTTGCGCAGCAGCGGAGCGAAATCCGTCACGTCCACTTCCCAGCGGAATCCCTGCGGCCCCAGGTCCAGTCCGATACCATATGGCGTGATGTATCGGCCGATCTCGAAGTCGACGATCGGACTGAAGTACGGCGACACGGTGCGACGAATGGTGTTCTGGGCCGGAACGATCACCGAGTCGACCCTGCTACCATTCTCCGACAGAATAGGCAGCACACCGGCCTCCTGCACTAGCAGCGTGTCGGTGGCCACGGTTGGGTGTTCCGGATCATCAAGGGCGTAGACCCGTGGTTCGACCTTGCGATCAAATAGCACGAGTGATGTGAAACGGGGCTCCTGTTCAACATCAACATTGACGGTTTGCTTGGTGACTTCAAGGTCTGTTCCAACCTCGAAGCTGACGACAGGTCGCATCTCGCTCTCCTGCGTCAGATATCCCATCTCATCGCCCGATAGACGATGAACAACCGGCATTCCGAAAAGTCTGGCATCATATCCACTGATGGCAAGGTCTGCTGCAACACGCTGGTTGCGGACGAGCTCGGCGTTGTAGTACGCTACTAGACGCTGGTACTGCGGATGCTCACCGGTTACGGTGCGGTGCATCCACGACTTCACGGTGTTCGTATCGAGTGCGACGTTCCAGACCTGGAACTCATCGATCATGCCTTCGTATGATCCCGATCCACCGGAGCCGATCACGAACCGAGTGATGCCATTCATCTTTCGTGTTCGTTTATCGCCCTCATGGAAGAGCGATCCGTTCAGGTAGATGCGCATGAAGCCGGCGCGTGTTTTCGTGAACACCCAGTGATTCCATCGACCCTCCGTTGCCGATGCCGGCGCGGCCTTTTCAATGCGGTCAAAAGCCCCTGTCTTCGGGTCAATACCACAGTCCCAATAGACCACCTGATTGTCCCACGGAAGGTGAACGTTCAGTACGCGTCGTCCTTCAGCATCATATGCTTCGACCGTGTTATGTGCACGCGGGAGTTTGGCAGTGTCGCCCCATGACCAGAAAGAGATGGTAACCTCATCGGAGAGATCCTTACCGATCTCTGACGGAACCGAGATCATATCACCGGCCGTGAACTTGAAAGCATATCGTGTTGGGTCGACCACCGTGCCTCTGTTCGGAGCAGGACCCCCATTGAGGCTAACATCCTCACTGGCACCGGAGCACGAGAAGTCGACTGCGATGTCCGAGGTGCCATCCCATGTAAACGTCGATGAAAACGGGACGTGCGTTGCACTACTCTCAAGGTTCACGTTTCGGCGAACAACGGTCTCAAAGTCGGTGAGGTTCTGAAGAAACCGTTCAACATTGGCCCCGCCGACCGGGTTCGTGACGTGACGCATGCGAATGGTCAGCATGGTCACATTCCCCTGTGTTCGTGTGTTGATCACCATGCCGTGGATCTGTCCGGCGCTCAGTCCGGCCGTCTTCAGTTCCGAGGCTGTCCAGATGAAACGCCCGCGTCCTCCGGTCTTCTTCATGATCTCCGGAAGATCGAACCCGCCCGTTCCGATCTTCTTGAGCTGCCCGATGAGGCCACCCTTGCGGGTTGCTGTCGTGGCCTGGTATCGAAGTCGAGGTGTGATCACCGTCGATGAATACGAGAACGAATCCGGAGTCGCCCCCTTCACCCGAAAGTTCGGCTGCATCATGCGCGTTGAGTCGAACTCACCCGTGGAATCACGCAGCATGGTATAGGTTAGGTAATCCCACTCACCGCAGTCAAACCGGTCCTGCGTCGTTGCCGGATCACACTTCAACGTGTAGAGCATCACCACCTTCTCATAGCGGCCAGGGGGCGGAAACAGCCACGTCCCGGAGCGCTTCGTGGTGTCCTTGAACGTCAGCGTTTTCACAAGTATCGTGTCACCCGGCTGAGCCATAGAGGCCGTGGCAGAGGCAATGATCAGCATCAATGCGGTAATCAGTCGTGTCATGGAGCGCATGGTGATTGGTTCCGAAGAAACGTGAATCTCCGAAAATACGCCCGATCCAATGACCGATGACCGATGACCGATGACCTCACACCTCACACCCCACACCTCAAACCCCACACCTCAAACCTAGTGCCGCGCAACTCCCCCATCGACGTTGATGGTTTGGCCGGTGATGATGCCGGAGGCGGGCAGGGCGAGGAAGGCCACGACGTTAGCGATGTCTTCGGGTTCGTCGGCGCGGTGGACGGCTTGCGCAGGGAGGATGCTCTCGAGCAGCGGACGCATTTCAGCGGACATGCCAACGCTTTGCGTGGCGGTAAGTCCTACCGTGATCGTGTTGATCGTTATGCCATAGCTGCCGACTTCGGCAGCGAGCGAACGGGTAAAGCCGATGACACCCATCTTGGCGGTGACGTAATGCGTCAGGTAGGGCGTGCCGAGCCAGACAGTGTCACTGGAGAAGGTGATGATGCGGCCAAAGCCGGCGCGCTTCATGTGCGGCAGGACAGCGCGCACGACGTGGTAGAGTGAATCCAGCGTGACCTCGAGCGTGCGCTTCCATTCCGTGAACGACAGAAGGTCGAACGGCTCTTCGTGGTAGTATCCAACATTGTGCACCAGAATGTCCACCCGGCCATAGTGCTCGATGGCTGCAGACACAACGCGCTCAACGTCCTTGGGGTCGGTCATGTCGCCCGTTACACTGATGACACGTCCACCGATGGCGCGCACGGCTTCTTCCGTCTCCGTCGCGGGCGCCAGATCAGCGATGACCAGGTGAGCCCCTTCCTCGGCGAGACGTTCACAGAAGGCGCGGCCGCTGCCGACGGCAGCACCGGTAACAATGGCGACGCGATCGTGGAGTCCACGCTCGAAACGAGTTATCTGCATGGCAGGGGGCTTGCGTTACGCCGAAAGAAGGCCGAGCTCTAGGCCGACCTCGTGGAAGACATTCAGGATCGCATCAAGATGCTCGTCCTCATGCGTGGCCATGTAGCTTGTGCGCATCATCGACATGTTGGGTGGCACGCCCGGCGGAATGAAGGCATTGACGAAGACACCCTTGTCGTAGAGCTTCTTCCAGAAGACCATGGCCAGTTCCGCATCACCAACGACCACCGGAACGATGCCCGTTTCGGAGTCGATGACGTGGAATCCCATATCGGCAAAGCCCTTGCGCATCTTATCGGCATTGGCGATCAGACGGTCAATCCGCTCCGGCTCGCGCTCGAGGATATCCAGCGCGGCCAGTGCCGACGCCACCGATGCCGGTGTTGGAGAGGCACTGAAGATCAGAGCCGGGGAGTGGTGCTTGATGTAATTCATCACGCGCTCGGGTCCGGCCACAAAGCCCCCTAACGATGCAAACGTCTTCGAGAACGTTCCCATCGTCATGTCGGTCTCGTTCACAAGATCGTAATAGGAGGCCGTGCCACGGCCACCCTTGCCGACAACGCCCGTTGCGTGGGCATCGTCCACCAGGACGCGTGCGCCGTGCTTCTTGGCCACGGTGAGCAGGTCCGGCAGGTTGACAAGTTCGCCGCTGACAGAGAAGACACCGTCGGTAACAACAAGCTTGCCGGCATCGGCGGGAATGCGCGACAGAACGCGGTCGAGATCCTCCATGTCGTTGTGCTTGTAGCGCACGAACTCGGCAAATCCACCCTTGGCCAGGAGGCATCCATTGATGATGCAGGCGTGGTTCTCCTTGTCGGAAATCACATACTCGCCCTTCTGCACCAGAGCCGAGATCACGCCCAGTGCGGTCTGGTAGCCGGTCGAGAACAGCAACACATCCTCGGTGCCGAGGTAGGCGGCAAGACGCTTTTCGAGCTCGACATGCAGGCTGATCGTACCGGTCAGATAGCGAGAGCCGGAACAGCCCGTGCCGTACTTCTCGATCGCATTGATCGCAGCGGCCTTCACCTCCGGATGCGCCGTCAGGCCGAGGTAGTTGTTCGAACCAGCCATGATGATCTTTCGGCCTTCGATCTGTACGACCGGACCCTCGTTTTCCTCCACCGGACGGAAATACGGGTACAGCCCGGCTGCCTTTACTTCGTCAGCACGGGTGAAATCACGACATTTCTGAAACAGGTCCACAAAGACTCCGAGTTAAAGTTCGATTGGAAGGACTGCAAATATCGGCATTGGCAGGGGGCTATCGCAGATTCTCTACCTGAATAGGGATGCCCAGGTCCGCCCCCTGAACAAGCTTGATGGCTGCCTGCAGGTCATCCTTGCTCTTGCCGGTCACGCGCACCTTTTCGTCGATGATCTGTGTGGTAACCTTCAGCTTGGCGTCCTTGATGGCCGTGGTGATCTTCTTGGCCTCCTCGCGGTCAAATCCGGCCTTGAGCTTGACGTCCTGCCGCACACTCTTGCCGCTAAGGAGCTCCACCTTCTGCTCATCGAGGGACAGCACGCTGATGCCCCGCTTGATCATTTTCTGTTTGACGATCTCCAGGGCTGCCGTGACGAAGTGCTCGCCATCGGCACGGATCTGGAAGACCTTTTCATTGCGCCGCAGTTCGACTGTGCAGTTCGAACCGCGCAGGTCGTAGCGATGCTCTATCTCCTTCACTGCCTGATTGATCGCATTGTCGGCCTCCTGAAGGTCGACCTCGCTGATGAAGTCAAAGGAATAGGTAGACATTGCCTGGCCTTATCGGACGATACAGGTGATGGCGGTCTTCATTCGCGACGTTGCCTCATCGTGAACCGTGACCAAATAGCAACCCGTGGCAAGCCCGCCAAATCGGATGTATCCGAGCTCCGACGTACCAGAGGCGATCATCTGTCCGCGCAGATCATAAACATCAACACGGCCAGGTGCGTCGGAAACAACGATGCCGTCATCACTGACGCTGATGCGGGCACTGCCAGCCCCCTGCTCATCATCCACGCCGACAACGATAACGTTCGCATTGAGCTGAACCTCGTAGGGAACCGCACAGGAATCCAGCTGATAACGAAGGGTTCCCCTGACAGGTCCGTCCACCATGATGCCCTGCGGATCAAGCGTCACATTGACAGTCGTTGCGCGGTTGTGTGGCAGCACAAGACCGGGCTTCATGGATGTGGTGAACGGCTCGGTGATCTCGACGTACTGAACGATCGTCTGCGGTGCACCGGCCAGCGTCGCCGTAATAGGAAGCGACTTGGTGATCGGCTTGACGTTGGACTTCAGCGTATCGAAGCTGAGTGCCTTTTGCTGATTGACAGTAACCGACGACACGCGAAGCACGACTGGGACTTTGAACAGACCCTCGCAGGCATCGCTCTCAAACGGAAGCAGAAGGGTGTCGGTGATCGACCCTTGCGTTATTGATGAATTGAGCACGATCACCACCGACCGGTCACCACCGGGTGGCACAATGAAGGGGGCTTTGTCGATCCGCACCGTGTTCTGCGTTGACTGCGCATAGACGTTGGTGAACTCCATCGCAAACGACGTAGGGTTGTTGAATCCGACAACAACAATGCGGTCCGTGACCGAGTCGCACGAAAGTTTTGTTCCCAGATCCACAGGCAGTGCCGTGAAGATCTTTGGCGCTGTGCGAAGCCCCGTAACGGATCCGCGGAATCTCCACTGACATGACTTTTCGATGAAGGCGATGTCCTCACGGATCATTCCCGTGCCGCGCACAGTGATCTTCATCGGAATCTTGATCGACGTTGAAGGTGGCAGGATGATCGGCAACGGCGCCGTTACGCGGATGGCATTACCATGAGCAATGGAGTCGATCACCAGAGTGTCTGCTCCGTTGTTACTCAGCGTGTACTCCTGATCAAAGTCGCTCCGGCATGCCGGCATCGGCGGAATCGTCACCGTTGCAGGCGTAAAGGCCATCTGCAGACTGTAGACCTTGATCTCAACACTAGTCGAGTCAAAGCATCCGTTACTGTCAGAAGCGATCACTGTAAAACGTGTCGGCACGTCGATGCGCTGCGAATGAAACTCTCCCACTGTCGGAATAAGTACACCATTACGCAGCCACTGGTAGGCATACGGAGGCTTGCCACCGGCAACCTCACAGGTGAGCTCGACGGATTTTCCGGAGCACACCTTGAGCGACTCGGTTCTTAGCGTCGGCTTTGGCGAGTCGAGAAGGCGCATAACGCAGGTGTCTGTTGCCGAGTTGCCCACTGCATCGGTAACGTCAAGATAGAACGTGTAATTGCCCGGCTGACGGATCGTGTAGGTATTGGAGATCGTTGTCGTATCAAAGAAAGCGCTGCGCCACCGATAGGAGTATGGCTCTGCGCCCGCTTCGGCCATGGCTGTAACGCTCTTGGTCCCGCTCTTGCATGCACGGATGGAATCCGGCATGGTAACCTTCAGCTCGTAGGTAAGGGGCGTGCATTGGTCGTCAAGGAGTTGAGCCTTGAGCAGAGACTGTACCCGTGGGTGGAAATTCAAATTCGTGCCCTGAGCCGTGAGGTGGCAGTACGACATGATCGTTCCCTTGACGGCCTTTGTGCCAGTGTAGCAGTTGCCGCCCTCGGCGTTGACGCAAGAGTCAAGCGGCGGATTCCACCAGCAGTTGAATGTGTGCGGCGAGCCGATGTTATGTCCGGTCTCATGCGAGAAAACATCGGTATCCCACACGTACCCTGCAGCCGGGTAGGTAACGTTATTGTTCAGACCGCTTACGGCATATCCATACGTCTTGTCACAGAGCACGTCGAGATACGCCACGCCACCGATACTGTTAATGCCCGAAAGCAGATGCGCCAATGCCCGATCAACGTTCGCGAAGTTTGCCACCCATCGTGCGGAGAACTGCGACAGGAGCGACGAGGTTGTGGTACCGGGATAGGGATCGGCCGTGGTCCACACTACTAACTGCGTAATGATGTGACGCGCCGTGGCATCACGTTCATAGACGGCGCTGGATGCCGCCACAACCGACTCGGCGTACTGCGTTGCCTTATTGAGGTTTCTTCCGTGATCGATGTAGTACGGCTCATCGCATTCGAGGGCGATCTTGATCTGCCGATAGCGAACCTGCGTGCGCTCGCTCGGTTTGTCTGTTCGCACCCGATTTGGCAGACGCTCATCGTCCTTCGTGTGGCACATGAAATCGTTCGTGGCCGGTATGGCCGCCTGATCGTAGATGATCATCGTTGGGGCTGCTACCGGATCTTTGAGGGGGCTCATGATGAACGTGCGATCGCCGTCGGCGGGTCCGGTCGTGATCATCGCCGTCGACCATTCGGGGTAGATCGCCGCAACAACATACGAGCCCTTCATCGACGGGATCATGCCGCGCACGAGTACACTCTGAGGCGGAGGAATGCGCACCGGACCGTCTGCCGTCATGGCCGTAAGCTGTGTCGACTCGTCGATCACACGATAGCGAGCGACAACAGCCTCAACAAGCCCCTTTCCGGGAATCGTAAGACGGAGTGTAAAGGGAACATTATCAGGCATCTGCCGCGCTCGCTGAAACACGTCCATGTTCAACGTTACGAATGATGCCGGGTGGGATACCCTGAACGTTTCCGGGCGTTCAACGCCGCGGAAGAGGTCGGCTAGGTCTGTTCTTGCCTGGCGCTGACCGATCACGTCGTTGATGTCCTGCGACGTTGCGACCGATATCATCACCGAAAAAATGAGCAGCAGGCGGAGCAATTGCGTCATAGAGGACTCCTGTTTCCGTAAGTCGAGCGGATGTACGTGGAAAATACGGATTGTGAGCCACCGTAAACGGAACCTGACGTAGTTTGGTTCGGGTTTTCCACAATCCAAGCTCACCACATCGGGGATTATTGCCATGCTGACACGATTCTGCCTCCTGCTTGCGCTGCTCACCTCGCCCGTCATCGGCGGCGAAGTTGCGCTGGTGTTCGAACAAACGGTTGCCGACGCCCCCTTCCGCCTCGGATCAGTCTATCCCGGCGCCCGCCCGGGCTCCTTTTACCGTCCGGAACTGCTCCGCTACTACATTTCGAAGATCACCATCCACCACGACGGCTCGAAAAAGACCCATCTTCCCGACCTCTACCTGTTGGTGGACGTGCGGGAGCTTGGACGCTACAACCTGGGCGATCTGGACGTCGGAAGCGTTGATTCGCTCACCTTTCACATCGGTGTCGACCCCGCCCGGAACCATCTCGATCCGGCGACGTACCCGGACTGGCATCCTCTGGCACTGAAGGTTCCGTCGATGCACTGGGGATGGGCCGGCGGTTACCGATATGTCACCTACGAAGGGGCTTCCGGAACATCACCCACTAATCTGGCAGCTATGTTCCAGATTCATACCGTTGACACGACGCTCTACACACGTGTAGCATTCAAGGCATCGTCAACTCGTACCAGCTTCGGCGTCGAGATTCCTGTCCGAGCAGACTATGGTCGGCTGTTCGACGACATCGATGTTTCCTTTGGCGTGGTACTTCACGGAAACACGGATGAGGCAGTGACCCTCATGAAGAATATCGGAACGCGCGTGTTCTCTGCGGGGTCAACCACATCGGTCAAATCTGACGAGTCATCCCGATCGACTGTCTGGCCGAACCCTGCCTCTGCCGTTGTGCGGTTCAGCGTGGGTACCATTGAGGCACACGTGACCGATCTCTCGGGGTCGACGGTCCTATCGACCACATGCGACCCATCAGCCCCCTTGATGTCCATCGGACGTCTTTCGAGCGGTACGTACGGCGTTCTTCTGCGCCGGCAGGATGGTTCAACGACGTATGAAACTCTCGTCATCACACGATAGGGGGCTCACCTCAACGGTCGTCTCTGCCGTTGCCCTGCTGTTGCTCCTTGTTGGTTGCGCCAACGAGGTAACGGTCGCTTCAGACCCACAGCCCCTCGTTGACCAACCGCCGGGGTTTCCGGCACAGATCTTTCCGCCGGATAATCAGCCAACCGAAGCACGGGTAGCCCTTGGCAAGCGCCTGTTCTATGACATTCGAATGTCGGCAAACCGCGACGTCTCGTGCGCAACGTGCCACGACCAGGCACGGGCCTTCACCGACGGTTTGCCCCTTTCAAAGGGCACAGCCTCACGGATCGGCGCGCGCAACGCCCCATCCCTTGCCAACGTCGGCTACCTGCCGGTTCTGATGCGCGAAGGCGGCGTCCCAACTCTCGAAATGCAGATCCTGGCCCCAATTCAGGAACATGCGGAGTTCGACATGGAGGCCCCGCTGCTGGCGCAGCGACTGGCGCAAGACTCAACCCTTCAGACGATGAGTCGAACGGCATACGGCCGCGACCTCGACATCTGGGTCATCACACGTTCAATTGCTTCATTCGAGCGAACGCTGGTGAGTGGTCGCTCCCGCGTTGATGCGGGCGATCTTTCTGAAAGTGAGCGCCGCGGACAGAAGATCTTCTCCTCGGCCGGTTGCGTCAGCTGTCACGGCGGGCCCTTGTACACGGACAACCGGTTCACCTGCAACGGCCTGCTCGAAACCTATTCTGACAGGGGGCGGGCACGCCTAACCAACGATCCGGCCGATGTTGCAGTCTTCCGCGTCCCTTCACTGCGAAACGTTGCTCTGACCGCTCCCTACCTGCATAACGGTAGCGTAGAAACGCTTCGGGAAGTTATTGAGCGCTACAATCAAGGGGGCTTCCCGCATCCTAATAAAAACGCCACCCTCGGCCCGCTGGGCCTTTCTGCTTTGGACTGTGCTGACCTGGAAGCATTTTTGCGGGCACTCACCGACGATCGATTCACCACCAATCCTCGGTTTCGACCATGAAGCCCCTTACCATCTTCTTCGCGTGTATCGTGGCCTTCGGCATCGGTTGCACCGATCCGGAAGTTCCGGTGACGTTCGACGAGACACCGTTCCCGCTGAGAACAGACAACTTGCCGGATCCGATCCTGCCAACGGACTATCCGTTGTCGCAGCAGCGCGTGAGTCTGGGGCGAACGCTCTTTCACGACGGCCTCCTGTCGCGCACAGGAACGCAGAGCTGCGCCACCTGCCACTCACAGATCGTGTCGTTCTCCGACAACCGTCGCTACAGCACGGGCGTGCGCGGCCTGCAGGGTACGCGCCAATCAATGGCCTTGGTTAATCTCGCATGGAGTAAACGAGGCTTCTTCTGGGACGGCCGCTCTCCAACGCTCCGTGAGCAGGCACTGCATCCGATCATTGACACGCTTGAAATGGACGAAACGCTCGACAATGTGATCCGCAAGCTTTCGGCATCACGCCTGTATCGTGACCAGTTCATCAAGGCCTTTGGAAATGATAGCGTAACGCCGGAGCGCATCGGTATCGCGCTCGAGCAGTTCATGTTTTCACTCGTCTCTGCTCAAAGCAAGTACGACAGAGCTGTTGCGGGATTCACGCTGCTGTCGGAGTCCGAAGAGCGCGGACGTCAGCTCTTTCTTCGGGAGTTCGACCCAACCTACAAGCGTAAAGGGGCGGAGTGCTTCCACTGTCACGCCCCACCATTCTTCACAAACGACCGCTTCATGAACAACGGTCTGGATGACGACGCGTCGGTTGTGGACCTCGGACGTGAACTTGTTACGAAGTCACCATCTGACCGTGCCAAGTTCAAGGTCCCTACCCTGCGGAATATCGCACGCACAGCCCCCTACATGCACGACGGACGCTTCTCGACGCTCGAAGAAGTTGTCGAGTTCTACAACTCCGGCGTGCGGCGCTCCGCCACGGTCGACCCGCTCATGCAGTTTAATCTTGCGCCCGGTCTGCGTCTTGATGAACGGGATAAGGCAGATCTTGTAGCCTTCCTCAAGACACTGACCGATGATCAGTTCTTGACGAATCCGAGACATAGAATGCCGTAAGGGAGAAGTACGGAATTACAGAAGTACGGAATTACAGAAGTACGGAAGGACGGAAGGACGGAATAACAGAATTACGGAAGGACGGAAGTACGGAAGTACGGAAGTACGGAAGTACAGAATTACGACGTGGGGTCGCAGCATGCTGTGACCCTACTGGTCACTCGTCACATACCTGAACGGCATCAACACCAGACCAAAGAGCAAAGCGCCGGCGAGCTCGAAGGCGACATAGAACCAGATACCATCATTTGGGAAGACGGCCAGAACGGTTCTGTTTCTGAACGGATCCATCGGGTCAAGAAATCCGTAGTTGGCATTCGTTAGCGAGTTAACTGCGATCGCACTGAGGAAGTAGATCTGTGAGGCTGCCATAACTCTGAGCCAGGCGCCGGGACGTGGGCGAATGTTCAGGCCATAGACAACGGTGCAGACGGCAGTGATGAGCCCCGTGTGTCCGATAACGAAGTAAATGAATGGTACTTCAGGAAAGGTGTTGTCGAGTTGAGGCGTGATCAGTGCATTGACGCTCCCGGTCATCACCCAGCACCATGAGATCTCGGCAAGCAACGGGCGTTTGGTCACGAGAGCAAGTGCGGTTACAACATTTGACCATGCGCAGAGGTGCATTGGTAGATCGGTAGCAGCAGACCAGTATCCATATGCAATGCGGTAGGTTTGATACACGATAATATTCACGACGAGCAAGCCGGCAATGACCATGCGAACGGGGTCCGTCAGATCAGGACGTCGTCGCACAAGAGTCGGCATGACAATGCAAAGGACTACGGTCGATATCAACATCGCCCAGTGTTCAGACGAGAACATGATCATTGAAGAGCGTTCCTTTGGCTCTGGTTGAAGACGTAACTTAAACCAATTGACTACGGAATATGTCAGACGCGTTTTTGAACAACCGAAGTAGGACTGGTCACCATGCTGTTTCATTTGTGTCTCTTTGCTCTGGCAGTTGTATCGGTAACGGCACAGCCCTTGTATTTCCCGGCAGCCAACAGCGACGCATCATGGGCGAGGCTTTCAAGCGCGGAGCTCGGCTGGTGTCAGGATAAGCTTGACTCGCTCGTTTCTTTTGCCAGTCGTTCAGACACACGAGCACTTATTATTCTGAAGGATGGCAAGATCGCCCTTGAGCAGTACTTCGGATCATTCACAAAAGATAGTCTCTGGTACTGGGCCTCTGCCGGGAAGACCGTGACGGCCGCGCTGGTCGGTATCGCGCAGCACCAAAAACAGATGGACATCTCCAAGTCCAGCGCCACCTATCTCGGGAGGAGCTGGTCATCCTGTACACCACAGCAAGAGGATGCAATCACCGTGCGTCATCACCTGACGATGACGACGGGAATCGGATTCGACCGCGGCAATGACAACTGCAAGACGCCGGAGTGCCTTCGATATCGTGCCGTACCCGGAACGATCTGGGACTACCACAATGCCTGTTACCTGCTACTGCAGGATATGATCGAGAAAGCCACAAACAGGACCTTCCAGCAGTACTACAACCAACAGCTGTCGCAAAAGCTCGGAATGGGTGGACTCTGGTTCAATGGCATTCTCTTTTCTCGCCCCCTTGCCATGGCTCGTTTCGGTCTCATGCTTCTTGCAGGGGGCGTCTGGAACGGTGATACAATCATCAAGGATCGAGAGTACTTCAATGCGATGATCAACACGTCACAACAGCTCAACAGGTCGTATGGATATCTGTTCTGGCTCAATGGCAAGGCAAGCTTCATGCAGCCGGGCATACCACAGGTATTCCAGAATGATCTTGTTCCCAGCGCCCCGAAGGATATGTATGCCGGCATGGGCAAGAACGACCAGCGCGTCTACGTTGTGCCGAGTCAGCGCATGGTCGTGGTGCGGATGGGTGATCCCGGAGATACGTCGGCACCGGCCATCAGCGGCTATGACGATGCACTCTGGCGGTACATCAATGCATTGCCATGCAACACCAGCGTGGGCGAACCAACATCACAAACGACGAGTGTCTGGCCAAATCCGGCCACAACGGTCGTTTCCTTTCTCGGTGATTCTGCTGTCCTGTATGACGTGCTCGGAAATGAAGTTATGAGGTCGAACACATCACCCTTGGACGTATCCCGACTTCCGTCGGGCACGTATCAGGTGGTTGTGACGCAGGAAACAGCACGAGTAGGATCGCCGCTCATCATCCGGTGATGTCACATCTGAATTCACCCCGCGCTAAGCCCCAGGCTTACTATTGACAATTGTTTGTCACTCGTCACTGGTCACTCGTCACTGGTCACTCGTCACTCGTCACTGGTCACTCGTCACTGGTCACTCGTCACTCGTCACTGGTCACTCGTCACTGGTCACTCGTCACTCGTCACTGGTCACTCGTCACTGGTCACTCGTCACTGGTCACTCGTCACTGGTCACTCGTCACTGGTCACTCGTCACTGGTCACTCGTCACTGGTCTCTCTGCTACTGCATCCCAAAGGGCAATGCGGTTCTGTAACGCCGTGCGGGCGGCCGCCAGAGCTTCTGCGTACTTTTCCTCGTCGTTGCCGATGAGCTGCTCGACCATGGAAAGGGCCAGAGGTCCGTGGTGGTCGCCATCGACATCGATGTGACGCTGAAGGTAATAGCGCAGATCATCAAACACGGAAGAATCGGTGGTCGGAATGTGATCAAGCATGCCGAGGAACATCGCAGGGATCACGTCCTCGCGACCAAACGTAAACACGGAGGCGATCTCGTGCAGACTGCCGGTGGTTACCACATCCATTGTAGCTGCAACAAATCGCTGCGAGGCCTCCGGTGCTTGCGCATCACGCAGCGAATCGGAAACAGACCGACCTTGCATGATGTCGGCCAGAAACGTGTCGATCGAATGGGTGGAGGCACCGAGACCAAGCATTGCCTGACGGTACATCTCAAAGTGACTCATGCGCACACCGTGTCGGTTGACGTCGCTCTCCTCGCCCACAACGATCTCGTTGATGAGGTATCGAGTGTCGGCATTGCCACGGGGCACCCACGGCAGGTCAACACACGTCAGCCCCCTCTGCAGTGCCTTCAGAAGCGTCATGAAGTCCCACACAGCGTACACATGATGCTCCATGAAGACCGCAATGCTCTCAACACTCTTCAAAGTGCCGTAAAGACGGTGACTGGACAGCATCTGACGCAGGTCTTCCGTTTCTTGTATCAGCAGATCAGTTTTCATGCGGGCAGAAACATCACCACAGATCGGGCGGTTCCCGCATTCAATCGTTGGCGGTGTGGTTGTGATTTCTCAACTTCGCAAGCGACAGGTTCGTACTCTGCACTATCACCATTCGGAATGTTCTTATGAAGTCTCGCATTTTCATTGTTTGCGCACTGGTACTGTGCGTTGTTCGCACCTCTGCTGTTGAACTCAGTCTTGGACCGACGATCGGCTATAGGGGGTCTATCAACGCTGCCAATCCCGGCACCGGATTTGTAAGTGGATTTGCTCTTGGCGACAGGCCCGACCTCGGCCTCAGCTCCCGGTTTCTGTTCGATGAAAACATCGGCATTGGCTTCATGGTGGAACTCGAGATGTCAGGATACAGCTACGTGTCCAAGCTGTTCGATATGAATGCCAGTGGTGACAGCAACACCTACATGACCCGGCACCGCTACACCACTTTTGCGCCATCGTTATACATTGCCGGTTTCCAGGTTGGCGTTGGCTTGATGTATTCGACTGGTGAAGAAACAAAGTCGCTGGACAAGAAAAACACATATTCCCCCGGAACGCAGAGCACTCTTGCCTATGAGCTGCGTGTAGGTGGAATGATTCCTGTCTACAAGAGTGACCTGGGTGATCTCAATCTCATCGTTCGTGCCAGCTACATGCTTGACCCCCATTACTCAAGCTCGGTGTACGTGCACCCGAATCGAAAACTCCCCGATGGCAAGAATGCACTGGAAAGCAACCCGCAGAGTGCAAGCTTCTCGATTGGCGTGAACTACATGTTCAGCCTCGTGAAGATCTGATCACCGAGAGAGCGCACGTCATCTGCATGTCTGCATCTCGCGTTGGGTGTCACTACGGCATCCTACCAAACGACACCATTTCTGGTCACTGACACGGACTGAAAAGCGTCACACGTTTCCCACTTGTGGAGATGTCAATGACGCTTTCAGTTCTTGCCGCGTTCGGTTTCCTTATGGGTCAGGGGGCTGTTGGCTCTGGTGCCGTTACGCACGATGCGTCGACATGGCTTTCGGCCGCACGTTTTCAGCCGGGCACTTCGGTAGATACGACCGATGTACTGAAACACTTGAACGACCTGCGCAGCAGACCACAAGTTTGGCGTTCAGTCGTCGACTCGATCATTGTGCTCTGGCACGATGCTCGTCCACCGCGGATGTTGCAGCATCTTCTTGGCAGCGAAGGTTACTCGCTGCTTGCTGAGGTGCGGCGTTTCCTCGATACGGTGCGACCCGTTGCGCCTCTTCAGCGCATACGATGTGATGCCGAGTGACCGAGCTCTATCGAGCTGTTGCCATAGGGCTGAGCACGGACTCAGCACCGGACGTACAGACGACCTTGATCGCATACGTATCGCTTGGCTTACCCGCACCAACATCAATGTACTCCCGTCTGGCGGCATCCTTGATGAGTGCATAGGACTGCATGCCTGAGCCCGTCCGCTTGTAGACAACAAAGCCGTGTGGTTCATCCAGCGACTGATACGTCCATCGCAGCGTAACGTTCTTCGATGTCGAATCGTACGAGGCTGAGAGATCGCTCACAGCCGGACGCATCATGTTGTCGACGCGCGTGATGCTGACGACGTTGGAAAGGGGCGACTTGTTGCCTGCACTGTCATAGGCCACAACGGCATACTGATAGGTTTTTGAACGTGCCGGCGAGCGATCCTCGAAGACACTGTCCCGACGTCCGGCACGGCTCACCGAATCCCATGCCACACGGTCCGGATTCTGCGCGTCCAGAAGTCTTCTGAGAACAACATGATTGCGCACATCGCGACTTGAGCTTGGAACGATTTCAAGATTGATCGTAGAATCAGAAACCGCATAGTCACGTATGACCGGCGCTACCGGCGCAATGATGTCGGGACGAGGCACAACCAGCGTATTACTTACGACCGATTCGTTGTAGTGGTAGTCAAGCGCAACAACCTGGTAGTAGGCATTTTTCGTGAGCGTACGGACTTCGAGAGTGTCGATCACGATTGTGTCGTTTCGGTTGAACGTCGAATCCTCATGAAACAGATCGCGTCGCACGGTGAACTCGTGTGACGGGTCATTCGCGTGCAGCAGTCTATACCCCATCAGATCGCGGTCTGCAGGATGACGCACAATGATGCGGACAACACCGTTTGTATCCATGGTTCCCTTTACGAGAACGCCGGGACTAGGCGGAACGCTATCAGCGAACGCCACGTATGCGGGGAACGATGGCTTTGCATTCCGTGCGGTATCGACGGCAACCACCTGGTAGTAGTACGTTCCGCCGAGGATCACGTTCTCATCTTTAAACTGGCGAGCCCCCTTATCAAGGGGCTTTTCAACGATCGATCTTGTAAAGTCACCGTCGACAGCCGTATCGCGCATGATGAGAAAGCCAACCAGGTCGGGGTTGACAGGTTCAGGCATTTCCCAGGTAATGACGACGTCTCGAATACCCTCATGAACGGCTTTGACTGCGATCGGCATGTCGGGAGGCGTCAGGTCACGTGGCATTGCCTTCAGGATTCCGATGACGTCGGTCTCGGCAAATGCGTTATTTCCGGTGATCTTGTAGTAATACACCCGATAGTTAACGAGGTTCGAGTCAAGAAAGCTATGTGATGGCGGTGCCACTCCATCCTGCAGCGTCAGAAGCGGTGATGGTGTGAGCTTCTCATAGGACTGACCGTCTTGCGAACGATAGACATCGAATGTTGAGTGTCCCGTGGAATTGTTCCACTTGATCAAAACCGATCCATCATTTTCATCAACGGAGAGTCCGGCATTGTCAAAGGTCACGCGTGTCGGCTCCGCACCCACATCGATCGAAGCAGGGTCTACCGTATAGGGCCGTGTATCCCCCAGCAGCGTAATGCGATACCTGTATGCAACGCCGCGACGGGCGGTTTTATCGACAAAGCGCATGCCAAGCCCCGTCGCAGCATCACGACTGCGTTCAGCGGCAAGCGCTGCCATAGCGTAGGCCATCTCAAAGCGACTGCGTGCTTCGCGCAGAGCATCTACCTGACCCGGATCGTTTGTTGGATAGTCTGCCGGATCCATGTTCTCTTCCGATAGCATTGCGGCTACGGCAATGGGCCCCATTACATCCATGTCAGCGTTGGGATTAGCAATCGCGTACTGCTCCCACTGCGCCATGTTCCAGGGCTTTACCGGCGCATCCGTAAGAGCCGTAAACGCACCTGGTTGCGAACCCTGCATCTCGGCGCGTTCAATGCGGTAACCGGCAACCTTGGCCTTCGTCCACAGAGCAGAGGTGCTTGGTGCCCATCGAAGAACAACCGAGTCGGCATACCGTTTAGCAATTCCAGCAACGCGATGCTGCAGTGCGCGATCGAGATCCTGAGGAGTCTGAGCGAACGTGAGTGTGCCGGCAAGGCACATAGCAATCACGATCATCATCCGGGATATCATCTGTGCTGTCTTCATCATGATGGTCCTTTGGTCGTCGTGATCATTTGTTCGAGTTGATGTTCTTGTCTTTGATCGGTGCTGCCGTGATTACGATCGGCGTCGAGAAGTTCTGCTGAACGGTCTGCTTGACGTCCTGATTCGTGGCCCGATCCTTGGCTACCACCCAGTTGCCTCCGACGAGCTCCCAGAGCGTGCCGACAACGGTGACGCGGTAGGTCTTCGACAAGTCCCAGTCTCCCGTGTTCGCAATGAAGCTCTGGGTGCCGCTGTTATCAAAGCTGAAATTGTCCCCCTCTGTTGGCACGGGAGCAGGCTTTTCAGGATCCAGGATAAACGTACCATTGTTCTTCGGTGGTGCAACCCCCACAATGGGATTGCTCGGAGGTGGAGTAGGTGGGATTGGGATCGGCACTGTGTACTGCATGCCCCCTACCGTAAGGCCTCCTTTTTTTCCGCCGCCCGCTCCAACGGCTCCGGCTCCACCGCCATCGTTGATCTTGGCGATCGTATTCACGTTGATGACAGCCGGTGTGGCGGTAAGGGGCTTCTTCTTCCTGAACAGGAACGCGCCCAGTGCGTCCTTCGTTGACTGGAGAGTAAGGGGCTTCCAGGTTGCGCCATCCTTTTCGTCGATGCCGACCGTATAGGTTACCTGGAAGGTGCGGTTAACGGTGTTTCCTGCAGCGCCCCCTGTGAGCTCCTGAAGCTCGAAGCTCTGACCCGGTACGAAGCTGTAGATCACAGCGACTGGTTCTTTGACGGCAACGTTGTGGGCCGGAACGGCTGGCGTTATCGATTTGACAAGCTGGTTCTTCTGCTCCGCCGCCACATCCTGCGCAGCCGTCGTTGTGGCGGCTGGCGCGCTTGGATAGCAGGAAGAACCCATATCGAAGTTCACCGTAAAGCTTCCCTTAACAACACCGCTTAGGAAGTTGAACGAGCCGGATGCCTGTCCCTGCACCCATGATGGGTTCGGGAAGCCGGCCTGCGCCCATGCGCCGAGTTTGAGACTTGCCAGGTTCCAGTAGCAACCATCCTTGCAATAGACTTTTCCTGGTACCACCTGAATGCCACATGAAGCAATCGCCCAAGCAGCCGCGTTGGCACGGAAGTACCACATGTTGTAGCCGTTCTGACCGCACAGTGTGCCGTCAGGATACCGCAGGAAGGATGCATTGAACTCCATTCCACCACCAAAGCGCCACTTGACGTTCACGCGACCAAAGAGATGCTTGGTTCGATCACCGGTATCAAAACCAAGATCCGTACCACCGGCGAATCCATTACCTGCGATAGCATCCGATGTTCCCGCCACGCTTGGCGACATGCCATAGCACCCGACTGATGCTAGACCGTTGTTGGTTCGTGCTGTGAAGCCGCTCGGCGGCGCGATGTTCTTACCGAACATGAAGTAGGAGTTCGAGCTGATGCTTGTTCCGAACACGTTGATGCTCAGAACATTCCGGTTGACAGGGTCGCCCAGCTTGACCCACCAGATGCCGGTCTTCCCCTCGATATGGACGTTGAGATTGGCATTACCCGACACCGGTGATTTGTTCACGATCACACCCGCATTGAGATCGAAGATCTTCGTAGTGAAGTCGTACACGATGTTCAACGTGCCCTTCACGGGCGCGGCGTTTCTCTCAAGAAGCTTTGCCTGGATCCACAGATCACCTGAGAGCCCGATGTAGCTCATACCACCGGATGAATTGAATTGCCCAAACAATGCGACATCTGCATTCATCTTCTTCGAGTCCGGCGTTGTTCCGAGCACGGCCAGTACCCTGAATCCAAAGGCTACATTCCTGTCTGGAGTCATCACCGCTCCACTACTTGCCGAGGATGACGATGATCCGGCAGCAGCAACGGCGTTTATGTTCGGCTGTGCCGGGAGCATGTTCACATTCACCTTCCGCCAGGCAGCAGCTCCGAAGCCGTAGAAGGCATACCCCGGCAGGAAGACGATGCCCGGAGGGGGCAGGATGGCCTTCGCGCTGACGTACCAGTAGCGATAGCGGACATTGTTATCGACCTTCGACCCGAAGCGTGCTGCAGCATCTAGCTGCATTTGCATTTCCTTGAACTTCGCGGAGATGGTTGCCGCGAAACCGTTGCCCCATGTCGGATCAGAATTGTAGAACGTCAGCTCCCCATTCATCTGCACAGCCGGCAGATTCGCAAACACGATGATCTTGCCGACGTTGAAGTCGATGAACTTTGGACGAAACTTGAAGTTCGGAGCCGTGGAGTTCTTCTCGACAGCGCCGATGAGTTCGAAGGAGCCCCTTCCTCCAATTCGATTGGAGTCGAGTGCAACGACCACATCGAAACCAAGCTTGCCGCGGAACATCTCATTGCCCTGTGCCGTGGCCGGTGTGTATTTCACCTTGTCGATGGTGATCGGAAACTTGGCGAGCTTTTTCTGCGGGCTTGCAAAGCTCCAGTCGCCGGCAGTAAATCCGAACGGCGTAGACAGCGAGTCGTCGAACGACATCCGCATGTTCTCGAATTCAGGCGAAAGATCGAGCGTTATTGTTTTGCCCCCGACCGTGAGCGTGGCATCGTTCCACCCCGTCTCACCGTTGAGATTGATCAGAAACTTCTTTCGCCCCTTTCGAAGATTCATGGTCAATGTCGATGTCGACTCGATCTTCAGCTTTGCATTTCCGAACAGCTTCATATCGATGTCGTTCTGCGGCTGCATCGAGAAATCGAATGTCTTCTGCACGTTATTGAAGAGCGCCTTGTACATGATGGCGTTCTGCGGCGTGGTATCGGTGACCGGCAGAAGGAGTCGTCCTCGCATGTATGCCTGCGTAAGGTTGCTGTTGAGCATCACGACCTTTACGGTGTCGACACTGCCCCCTAACCTGTTCAGGTTCATCGACGGGAACATCACGACGTTCGCAGCGAGCAACGTGCCGGTAAAACCGTTCTTGTTGATGATCAGCTTTTCAGCCACGAACTGCGGAGCGGCGTTGGTGTCGGCGAACGTGCGCCATCCATCCGGCATCATTACCTTGATTCGCCTGGCATAGAAGCCATTGAAGGTGTTGTCCTGCACGCCCACGTAGTTGGCCGGAAACGCCATGCCGGGTGCGTTCTCAAGATCACTGAAGTCGAACGTCATCGTATCGATCTGCAGACCAAGGCCATTGGTCCCGGCGAATGTGCTCGCGGTCAGATTCCCCAGCAGCATCCACTCTTTCCACTCTATGGTCTTTCCACGAAGTGTGGCGATCGACTGTTTGGTGGTATCGACATCCGGACGTGGGGTCATCCACGACCGCGGAAACATCACGTCGATATCAAGCGACATCGTATCGGAGTTACTGTCGCAACCCCACGTGATGTAGCATCCCGGACGTTGTGCCGTCTTTGCCTTTGCTGCGATCGTAAATGTTGGTTGTGCCGAGGTGATACCTCGGATGTCCACGTCCTGCAGGAGTTCAAGACGACCGGACTTGCCAACACCTTCCGGACAGATCGGCAGCTGCTTCAGACCAAAGCTTAGCGTATCGTCGAGCTTTGTCATCGGAAGTGTAGCAACGGATGCCATCACGGCCTCGGTCGGCATGAACTTCATTTCGGAAATGCAGATCGTGTATCCCTTGATGTTGTTGAAGCCAAGGGGCAGCTTGAGCGGTGTGTTCAGACTGTTGACCTGCTTGACCAGTGCTCCTTTGGCCTTGACCCACGAGTCGAGCGCAGCGACCTGGGTCTTGAGCCAGTTCCAGCTCGTGACCTGATTGATCGCCCATTGTTGCGGGTACTGAGGGGCTGTGGCATCGACTTCTCCGCTAACCTGTCCGGATACGACACGCCGGGCGGTATTGACAACGATATTGCTGAACACAACCTGAACACGCGCCAGTAGCCACGGAATAACGATCTCGCCCTTTCCGGCAGCACTGGCCGATGAGGCATTCGTGACGGCCGTGACCTTCATCATGAACTTGCCAACGACAAGTGAATCGTTCACTGCGATGGGTTGCGTTCCGGCAACGGTATCGGTCAGAACAACCGCTGTGCCGCAGGTA
Organism: Ignavibacteria bacterium; assembly: GCA_947459875.1. Classification (GTDB taxonomy): domain Bacteria; phylum Bacteroidota; class Ignavibacteria; order Kapaibacteriales; family Kapaibacteriaceae; genus UBA10438. The sequence goes on along the minus strand of CANHFG010000022.1, from coordinate 6,727 downwards.
CCGCAGGGCTGACCCGGTGGGTTGGGATCGATGTTGGAGGAATCAATTCCCTGATTGCCTGTGCCAGCAGATTTTGTCTTGCTTCCCGTGCTGGGCTCGTCGACGCCACCGGCGGACTTCTTGGCGAACGTCGTGTCTCCACCGGCAGACTTCCTGCCAAACTCATCGCCCCCTTTCGAGAATTGCTGCATAACCGTAAAGGTGAACGGTGTTGCATAGCCATCGGGCTCGCCCAGCGGCGTGCCGCGGTCATCGGTAGCCCGCACTGTCCAGATATGCTGCTGTCCTGCGCGGGGTAGTTCGAAGTCAGGGGGCCAGAGCAGCTGTGTAGCTGTCACATCACCGAGATCCAGAATGGGGCGGTTCACTCGCAGGGCGTTGATCGGTGTTTGACCGGGCAGGACTTCAAAAACCTTCACACGATAGTTCACGACGAAGTCCGGACGCGGAGAAACAGGCGACCACCGGAGCATTGGACGCGAGCCAAAGGCAATCTCTGCCTTGTCGATCGGGAGCAGCAGTATCGGAGCCTGATACGACCGTATCGTTATGTTCCGACAAACGGGTTGCGAAATGATGGCGTTCGTTGTCGGATTCAGCAGGCTGACACAGAACTCGTAGAGGCCTCCGGGGAGCATCCCTGTTCTCACAGAGTTGTTCACGACGCCCCCTGCGATTTCAGTGCTTTCCATAGGTACGAGGTCCTCACCAAAGTACTGGCTCGAGCCTGGTGGGAAGCTGATGACACGCATACTTGCCGGTTTGGTGCGGGCAAGGAAACTTCCATCCTTGTTGATCACGCAGTTGAACTTGCCTTCGATCTCGCTCGCCGTTGGATTGATGACCGTTACAACCACCACATCCTTCTTCTGGGCCCAGGTCGAGAGATAGGGGTCTGGGCGTGAACTGACGTTCAGCGAAACCCGCAGCTGCGCCGGTGACGTAGCTGGTCCAAAGACCAGCAGCAACAGCAGCACTGCTAAGCCAGGGTAGATGTTCAGTCTCATGGGAGGTATCCCCGTGTGAATGGTCAAAACGTCGTAAGAAGGGCTAGCTGAAGCATCTGCTCGGTGAATCCGGAGCCACGTGGACCCGGATTACCATAGGCGTACGTGTTCACCCCGTAGCTACCCGAGAACGTAACGGACTTGGCAACTCTCCATCGGCATCCGGCCCGAAGGAACGTCTGTGAATCAGCGGCATTGGCACCGAATGTCGAGCCGGCAAACGTCACCGAAATCGTTGGAACAACTTCGCCCCCTAAGAATCGGTAGGAAGCGTTAACTCCTGTGGATCGTACCGCCAGAGTGCCTGCCGAGAGCGCATTTTCCGTGTAACTGGCATTGGCACCGATCGTAAGGGGCATGGTCTCAAACATGCCCGAATAGCTGAACATCAGGCCAGAGGTGTTATTCGAGCTTTCGACGCCACTGACGATGTTAAAGTCATCGAATCTGTCGAGCAGAAAACTTGCTGTGATCGTATGCATTACGCTAGCCGCCGAAAACGTTACCATCGGGTCGATCGAAAACGACTCGCTCACGTTCTGGACGCGCGCCGAGTCGAATGCATCCTGGCGCTTATTCCGGATTCCGAAGTTGGAGTAGGTCGATGATAGCGACACCACATCGGAGAAGCGCACCGAGAGTTGTCCATTGGCAATCGCCTGCGTGAGCTGTTCACCTTTTGTTTCGGAGAGATTATTCACTCTCTGACCGATGGTTCCGGAGATCGACAGATCTCCATCGAACAGGTTCAGCATCGGCGAGACTTTCAAGTCGATCCGGTCAGACTGATTGAACGGATATCCGAAGGGCTGAAATCCAGCTCCCATATACAGTCCCGTAAGCGTCACACCCCAGGTGCTGAATCGGAAGTCAAGGTTGGCGCTTCCGGCACCATCGATACGCGTAGATGTCCGCGCTGTGAACAAATCGCCAAGAGGGTTGGCAAAATCGGTCAACACGTTCGAGGCCTGATCACGCGTGAACACCGAGGCAGCGGCCTCAGCGTTGAACGTGATCCCCTGCATAAGACGGAACTTCACATCGATCGACGAGATGATGCCTTCTTCTGCGCGAAGGCGCACCGTATCAGCCGGCAGAATGACGGTGGTATCCTCCTCAAGCGGACGGCTGGGATTGATCGCGATGATGTTACTCGCGATCGAGTTCGGATCATCCCGCATATACACCACGTTGATGCCGATGGCGCTTGTATCGTGATTACCAAAACCAAGACGCCCCATTCGCATATCTCTGCGGTATGCCCCGGCAATACCCCTTGACGGGTCAGGTTGCACGGCCCGCTGCGTGGTGCCAAACGATGCCTGCACCTGAACGGGTCCGGGACGAAGGTCAAATCCTGCACCGAACAGCTGGAGATCGCCACCAGAGAGTTCCGAAAGGCGCGGTGTGTGTGATCCGAGATGGAACTGCGCCCATCCGAGCTTTGGAGAGAAGCTCGACAGGCCGAGGGCGTTGGCCGGATTGGTGAAGAACTCCGAGAACGACGGTGCCGTCAGCGCTGGCGTCGTGGTATTCGTCTCCGGAAAGGTGATCATGAGATTCAGCGGCAGGGAGATCAGACCCGCAATCGTGATCGTGGGCGAGATAACAAGGCGATGCAGTGCAGCCGGACGTCGACCGATCTGGGAACCGATCGGATCGGACGTGAACTCATAAAAGTCCGATGTAATGGATGCACTCCCCGTCACCGCTATCCACGGTGTCGATCGCGTGGTGTCGTCTTCCGTCTCCTGCTGTGCTCGGAGATTGATCACTCCACCAAGCAGAACGAAGAGCATGAACAGCTGCAGTACTGTTCGCATGCGTGCCCCCTAATTTTATTCCCCTGTCGAAAATAGGACAATGGGGGTGCTTTGCAAGCTTTCCGTGTAAATGCCCTAGGAAAGCCGCAGTCCGGCGTCTAGAAGAGCATTCACCATGTCCAGGGATGGGGCTTCTGCATAGAAACGCACCAGTGGCTCGGTTCCGGAGGCACGGATGAGCAGCCAGCCGTCCTTGACGTAGAACTTGTACCCGTCGCGCGTGTCAATGCGCTCCACGGCATATGTGCCGATGGTGGTGGGCTTCTTTGCACAGGCAGCCAGAATGGCCTGCTTGATCTCGTTGGTCACGTGAACGTCACGTCGACGATACCGGTGCGGACCAAACTCTTCGTCGAGCTCGTCGCAGAGCTGCTTGAGGGACTTCTTCGTCGTGGCCATCATCTCCAGCAGCAGCAGGCCGTTGAAGATCCCGTCACGCTCCGGAATATGAAGGGACGTACCCAGTCCGCCGGACTCTTCGCCCCCTATCAGGATCTTTTCCTCGTTCATCAGCTTGGCAACGTGCTTGAAGCCGACGGGTGTTTCGAACACCTTGATCTTGTTCTTTTCACAGTACGCGCTCACCATCGAAGTGAGCGAAACGGTCTTGACGACGGCACCACGGCGCTTCTTATGCTCGTAGAGATACTTCATCAGGAGCATGAAGATCCGGTGTGGATCAACAAATGCACCGGTGTGATCCATCGCTCCCACGCGGTCAGCATCGCCGTCCGTGGCAAGCCCCATATCAGCCTTGCGCTTGCGAACCGCTTTGGAAAGGGGCTCCAGGCACTCTGCGATCGGTTCGGGATGGTCAACCTCACCAAACGACGGGTTGTACTCGCCATGGATCTCATACACGCCATCGAACAGGCGGTGCATGAAGTCGATGCCAGCACCGTGCATGGGGTCATAGACGAATTTCACACCGCTCTTGCGGATCGCCTCGAAGTCGATCTTCTTCTTCAGATCGGCGATATAGGCTTCCTTTGCGTCGAAGAGGCGGATCTTCTTTGCCTTAATGTAGGCTTCGAGCGAATCAATCTTCGTCTTTGGAGCAACGCCTTTGAGCTTGGCAAGCTCCTTCTCCACCTCGGCGATCTGCTCCGGCAGGGCGGGTCCGCCAAACGACCCCTTGAGCTTGAATCCACTGTACTGCGCCGGATTGTGCGAGGCCGTGATGACCACGCCCAGCTCGGCCTTCTTCTTCTTGGTATGGAACGACACCTGCGGGGTGCTGGAGATGGTGTCGGTCAGATGCACCACAATCCCATAGGACGCCAGCACGCGCGACGTCTCGATGGCGAACTCGCGAGAGAGAAATCGCGTGTCATGCCCCACAACGACAGAAGCCCCTTCCTTCTTGAGCCTCAGCACGTATCTGGCCGTCGCATGCGCAACCAGCGCAAGGTTATCAAAGGTGAAATCGCGGGCAATAAGGCCACGCCATCCGTCGGTGCCGAAGACAATGCTCATGAGGGCAAATTACTGGAAGTACGAGAATTACTCGAATTACGGGAAGTACAAGAATTACGGGAAGTACTCGAATTACGGGAATGACAAGGATTAGGAGTTTGATCGTTTGGCAAGAATAATCGAGCGTAGCAGCTTCTGCAGCTGCAGAGAAAGGCTGTGGATCTCCTCGAGTTCGTAGGGCTTGGCGATTGAGGGCTCGTCCATCAGCAGTCCGATCCAAAAGTGGTACTCGGCCAGCTCCTTTTCGGCGATTTTCAGTTTGTGTACGAAGTCCTTTGTGGACTCGGCGAACTGGGACTCTCTAATGTTGGCCGCAACAGATGTCGCTGCTCGATAGAGTTGCACGAGCGGACTCCGATCTATTGCAATCGAGGTTTGCCTCTTGATGCAGAATTGTCGCACTCGCCGTGCAAACGTAACCGAGAGATTCTGCACATGCCGGTCCGGTCGCGCATTGTAGTGGGGGTCGTATGGGTTCATACCCCACTACGTGCAATTGTCACGATAAACGTGACGCACCCCCCCGTACTTCCGTAATTCTCGTACTTCCGTAATTCTCGTACTTCCGTAATTCTTGTACTTCGAGTAATTCCCGTACTTCGAGTACTTACGAAATCGCCATCGCTCCCGCATATTCTGCGGCATCACCAAGGATCTGTTCGATGCGCAGAAGCTGGTTGTACTTCGCAACGCGGTCTGTGCGGCAGGGGGCTCCTGTCTTGATCTGACCGGCACCAAGGGCAACGGCGATATCGGCAATAGTCGCATCTTCTGTCTCGCCGGAGCGGTGTGACAGCACGGCCGAGTATCCGAAGCGCTGGGCAAGAGCCACAGCATCGAAGGTCTCGGTAAGCGTGCCGATCTGGTTGACCTTCACGAGGATGGAGTTGGCAACACCCTCGGCGATACCCTTCGTAAGGAAGTTCACGTTCGTCACAAACAGATCGTCGCCCACGAGCTGCACCTGATCGCCGACGGCTTCCGTCAGCATTTTCCAGCCCTCCCAGTCGTTCTCTCCCATTCCGTCCTCGATAGAAACGATCGGGTAGTTCTCGACGAGCTTGGCATACCACTGGACCATCTGATCAGCTGACTTCTGTTCCTGTGTGCTCTTGTACATCAGGTACTTGCCATCCTTCACCATTTCGCTGGCAGCTACATCCAGGGCCAGAACGATGTCATCACCCGCCGTGTATCCTGCCTTGGCGATGGCTTCGAGGATCACATCCAGTGCCTGCTCGTTCGATGCCAGCGAGGGGGCGAATCCGCCTTCGTCGCCGATGGATGTGCTGAGCCCCTTTGCCTTCAACACGCCTTTAAGAGCGTGGTAGGTCTCAGTACCTATGCGCAGCGCTTCGGAAAACGATGCTGCCTTCACAGGCATGATCATGAACTCCTGAATGTCGACGTTGTTGTCGGCATGACGTCCGCCATTGAGGATGTTCATCATCGGCGTCGGCAGGAGCGTGGCACGCACGCCACCGAGGTACTGAAAGAGCTGCAACCCATGAAAATCCGCAGCAGCCTTTGCCACTGCCATCGAGGCTCCAAGCATGGCATTAGCACCCAGGGCCGACTTGTTTTCGGTCCCATCGAGAGCGATCAGAATGCTGTCGATCTGACGCTGGTCGCCGGCATCCATGCCGATCAGTGCCTCGGCGATCGGCCCGTCAACATTCTCTACGGCCTTCGTAACACCCTTGCCAAGGTAGCGCGCGGCATCGCCATCACGCAGCTCCACAGCCTCGTGCTCGCCCGTACTCGCACCCGAAGGCACTGCGGCACGGCCAAAGGATCCATCTTCGAGGATCACATCAACTTCAACTGTTGGGTTTCCGCGTGAATCAAGGATCTCGCGGGCAAAGACGTCGGTGATTGTGGACATGAGCTTTCGCAATTACTGAGTTACTGAGTTACTGAGTTACTGAAGTACTGAAGTACTGAAGTACTGAAGTACTGAAGTACTGAGTTACTGAAGTACTGAAGTACTGAAGTACTGAATTACTGAAGTACTGAAGTACTGAAGTACTGAAGTACTGAATTACTGAAGTACTGAAGTACTGAATTACTGAAGTACTGAAGTACTTCCTGTAATTACGTACTTCCGTACTTCCTGTAATTAGGTACTTCCGTACTTCCGTACTTCCTGTAATTACGTACTTCCGTACTTCCTGTAATTACGTACTTCCGTACTTCCTGTAATTACGTACTTCCTGTAATTACGTACTTCCGTACTTCCTGTAATTAGGTACTTCCGTACTTCCGTACTTCCGTACTTCCTGTACTTAGGTACTTCCGTACTTCCTGTACTTAGGTACTTCCGTACTTCCGTACTTCCTGTAATTAGGTACTTCCGTACTTCCGTACTTCCTGTAATTACGTACTTCCGTACTTCCTGTAATTAGGTACTTCCGTACTTCC
>CANHFG010000021.1 GCA_947459875.1 Ignavibacteria bacterium | reverse complement strand
GGCGTGCGATTTATTTTCTCGCGTCCCGTAATCCTCGGGGCTCTTTCGCTCGACCTTTTTGCTGTCCTCTTCGGAGGCGTCGTGGCGCTCTTACCCGTCTTCGCGAAGGACATCCTCGCAACCGATGAGGCAGGACTCGGTCTGCTACGCGCGGCCATGGGCATAGGAAGCATCGTCACCATGGCCATCGTTGCATGGCGTCCGATACGGCGCGGCGCCGGCCGTCTGCTGCTGTCGTGCGTAGCCGGATTCGGGCTGTGCATCATCGGTTTCGGTCTCAGCACATCCTTCTGGCTCAGTTTCGGACTTCTGATTCTGGCCGGAGGACTCGATGCTGTCAGCGTCGTGATCCGCGGAACCATCTTGCAGCTGCAGACTCCCGAGGAGATGAAGGGGCGTGTGGCGGCAGCCAATACCATGTTCATATCCAGTTCCAACGAGCTCGGTGCCGTTGAAAGCGGCCTCGCCGCTAGGCTGTTCGGCACCGTCCCGAGCGTTCTCTTCGGCGGAACTGTCACCATTCTGATCGTTGCCATCGTAGCCCTTAAGAACAAGGCACTCCGAAGGGCGAGCATAGAGTGAGGGAACTGGGTACTGGGTACTGGGTACTGGGTACTGGGTACTGGGGACTGCCGTCATTCCCGCTTTCGCAGGAATGATAACCTCAAACCTCAAACCAGGTTTTTTTGGTAGCTTTGCGGTCTTTGCCGCGTTGCATTTCGCCGGAAGGCGATCCTGGCGGCAGATGAACGACCAGCACTATAATCACACAATAACGGTACACTGCTATGGCAGACCTGTCGAAAGTTCGCAACATCGGTATCTCGGCGCACATTGACTCCGGGAAGACCACACTTTCAGAGCGCATCCTTTTTTACACCGGAAAGATCCACGCTATTCACGAAGTCCGCGGCAAGGACGGTGTGGGCGCCAAGATGGACTCGATGGATCTCGAGCGCGAGAAGGGGATCACCATCCAGTCGGCAGCCACGTATTGCACGTGGGGTGATTTCAATATCAACCTGATCGACACTCCGGGACACGTCGACTTTACGGTAGAGGTGGAACGTGCACTTCGGGTTCTCGACGGTGCGGTTCTGGTGCTCTGCTCGGTTGCCGGCGTCCAATCGCAGTCGATCACGGTGGACCGCCAGATGCGTCGCTACAACGTCCCCCGTGTTGCGTTCATCAACAAGTGCGACCGTTCCGGTGCAAATCCGGACCGTGTAGCCTCGCAGCTTCAGGAGAAGCTTGCGCACACGCCGGCCTTCGTGACCTATCCGATAGGTCTTGAAGACAAGCTCGAAGGCGTGATTGACCTGGTGTACATGCAAGCTCAATACTTCGACGGCGAAGGTGGCAGCGATGTGCGCAAGGAAGCCATCCCGGCTAACCTTATGGAAAAGGCGCAGGAGCTGCGTCACAGGCTGATCGAAACGGCAGCGGACTTTGATGACGAGCTCATGGAGAAGTTCCTTGGTGATGAGCCGGTGAGCGCCGAGATTCTGATTCGCGCGATCCGTAAGGGAACGCTGACGATGAAGATGACGCCGGTGTTCTGCGGCTCTGCATACAAGAACAAGGGTGTTCAAACACTCCTTGACGGAGTCGGACTCTTTCTGCCAGCGCCGACGGACATTACCAATGAGGCACTCGACCAGGACAACAACGAGCAGAAGGTGGTGCTAGACAGTGAGGGTGATAAACCACTTGTGATGCTCGCCTTCAAGCTTGAAGACGGCCGTTATGGTCAGCTCACGTACATGCGTATCTATCAGGGTACGATCAAGAAGGGCGACTCGATCATCAACATCGCCAACGGCAAAAAGGTCAAGGTTCCGCGCCTTGTCCGTATGCACTCCAATGACATGCACGAGATCGACGAGTCATCGGCTGGTGACATCGTTGCCATGTTCGGTGTTGACTGCGCCTCTGGTGACACGTTCACCGATGGCAACGTTCGCTACACCATGACGTCGATGTTCGTGCCTGAGCCGGTGATCGAGCTGGCCGTTGCGCCAAAGGACAAGGCCGGACAGGTGAACTTCTCCAAGGCTCTGAACCGCTTCACGAAGGAGGACCCAACCTTCCGCGTGATGCGTGATGAAGAGTCGGGTGAAACGATCATCAAGGGCATGGGTGAGCTTCACCTCGATATCTATATCGAGCGTATCAAGCGCGAGTACAACACGGAAGTGACCGTTGGTCGTCCGAAGGTAGCCTTCCGCGAGACCATCACTCAGCGTTCCGAGTTCAACTATACGCACAAGAAGCAGACCGGTGGTTCGGGTCAGTTCGGCCGTGTTGGCGGCTACATCGAGCCCCTTCCGGCGGACGCGATCGAGAACTACGAATTCGTCGATGACATCGTCGGCGGTGTGATCCCACGTGAGTACATCCCAGCTTGCGACAAGGGCTTCCGCGAGTCCGTCCAGGAAGGATCCCTCATCGGCCAGCCGGTCGTCCGCGTGAGAGTGACCATCAACGACGGTGCGACGCACCCTGTCGACTCATCGGAAATGGCCTTCAAGACGGCTGCCATCATGGCCTTCCGTGAGGCCTATTCAGCGGCAAAGCCGACGATCCTCGAGCCGATCATGAAGCTGGAAGTGTCGGTGCCGGAAGAATTCCAGGGTACGGTGATCGGTCAGATCAATCAGCGCCGTGGTGTGATCATGGGAACGGATTCTGATGCCGGATATGTGACGGTTGACTCTGAAGTGCCGCTGTCGGAAATGTTCGGCTACTCAACAGACCTTCGCTCTGTGACGCAGGGTAAGGGAGAGTTCTCGATGGAATTCAAGAAATATCAGCCTGTTCCGCGCAACATCCAGGAAGAAATGGTCAAGGAACATCAGAAGAAGCGCGCAGAAGGAAAGTGATCCTGATAGCGTTCACTTCGAAGTAGTGAATATTCACAGCGCCCCCTGCCGGATTTCTGGTCAGGGGGCGTTGATGTTTTTAGTGGGTATCCCATTGCGCGTCAGCGCAAAAAGACCGTACTTAGACAATGCTGACGCGTCTGGCTCCTACTCCGTCGGGATTACTGCACATGGGCAATGCCTGTAACTTCCTCGTTACGTGGGCGTATAGCCGGGCACGGGGAGGTCAGGTACTTCTCCGAATCGATGATGCAGATCCCAACATGGTGCATCCGGAGGGGATCGCCGACATACACGATACGCTCAGCTGGCTTATGATCGACATTGACGGTCAGCTGCCATCACAACAGTCCAGATACGGTCGATATTGGTCGGCCATCGAGGAACTCACCGCCGAGGCGCACATTTACGCCTGCGACTGCACGCGGTCGCAGATACGTGCGGCATCACCCGGAGGCCATTACCCGGGCACATGCCGCGATAGGGGGCTGGCCGTTGAAGCGCCCGAGGTGAGCTTACGCTGCCGCGTTGACGATGGGTTTGGTGACCCTGTAGTGTGGGGTAAAAACCGCGTCCCGGCGTATCATGTCGCGTCGCTCTGCGACGACGTTGACGCCGGCGTTACGCATGTGATCCGCGGGGATGATCTCACTGCTGCGAGCGCCGTGCAGTTGCAGATCGCCCGACGAGCCCCTTCCCTTGCCTCGTTTTGTCCCATGTCGATCATCCATCACCCACTTCTACTCGGTCAGAACGGCCAAAAGCTCTCCAAATCTGTCCATTCGACCACCTTGCGCTCTCTTAGAGCTGCCGGACTCAGCCGCTCGGCCGTGGTCGAGGCTGCCATGGCTCTGGCCGACCCTCAGACCGGCCAGTACCTTGCTGAGAGAATATCCACACGAACTTGAGCCAACTATTTGGTTTTGAACCCGCGACCGTATAGTTTTGCAGGCTCTACTGGGGCGAATGCGTCTATTCGCGTCAGTGGAGCTTCCACCGTACTCTCCATTCCGGCAGAACGAAATGCCTACGATAGCCCAGCTTGTCCGCAAAGGACGTGAAGTTGTAACAGAGAAGAGCAAGTCTCCTGCTCTTCAATCCTGTCCACAAAAGCGTGGTGTGTGCACGCGCGTGTACACCACTACGCCAAAGAAGCCAAACTCGGCTCTTCGTAAGGTTGCCCGTGTGCGCCTTTCTAACGGCATCGAGGTAACGGCCTACATTCCCGGAGAGGGCCACAACCTGCAGGAGCACTCGATCGTGCTCATCCGCGGTGGCCGTGTGAAGGACCTTCCAGGTGTTCGCTACCACATCATCCGTGGATCGGCCGACACCCAGGGTGTTGCCAATCGTAAGCAAGCTCGTTCAAAGTATGGCGCTAAGAAGCCAAAGCCAGGTGCACCAGCGGCACCGGCGAAGAAGAAGTAAGGAGAACACATGCGTAAGAAGCGTGCAGAGAAACGGCGTACAATGCCAGACCCACGGTTTAATGACGTGCTGGTGGCCAAGTTCGTCAACAACATTATGATCCAGGGCAAGAAGAACGTTGCCCGCCAGATCGTGTATCAGGCACTGGATATCGTTGGCAAGAAGACCGAGCAGGACCCAATCGAGGTGTTCCGCAAGGCACTGGTCAACGCCTCACCCGCAATCGAAATCCGTCCGCGTCGCGTCGGTGGTGCAACGTATCAGGTTCCCATGGAAGTCCGTGAGGAACGTCGTGCAGCACTGGCGATCCGCTGGATCAAGAAGTATGCCTCCGAGCGTCGCGACCGGTCCATGGCTTCGAAGCTTGCCAGTGAGCTGTTGGCTGCTGCCAATGGTGAAGGGGGCGCTATCAAGCGTCGCGACGAAATGCACCGGATGGCTGATGCCAACCGCGCATTTGCGCATTTCCGCTGGTAAGGGGCAACCCTGTTCTTTGACACACTGAGTTTCACGACGACAGCATGACGCGGCCTGTCTCCATTGGACTTGTTCGAAACATCGGCATCATGGCGCACATCGATGCCGGCAAGACGACCACGACCGAGAGAATCCTCTACTACACAGGGGTTCTTCATCGCATGGGCGAAGTCCACGAGGGCACGGCCTTCACCGACTACATGGAGCAGGAGAAAGAGCGTGGTATTACCATTACCTCTGCTGCAGTGTCATGCTCATGGAACGGGCATACGATCAACATTATCGACACGCCCGGACATGTTGACTTTACGGCCGAGGTCCAGCGCTCGCTTCGGGTACTTGACGGGTCTATTGCTCTATTCTGTGCCGTTGCCGGTGTAGAGCCGCAGTCCGAAACGGTCTGGCATCAGGCCAACCAGTACCGCGTCCCGCGCATTGCCTTTGTCAACAAAATGGACCGTGTGGGGGCGAACTTCCCGCGGGTCCTGGAAATGATGCGAGCACGTCTTGGAGCAAACCCGGTTGCCGTTCAGGTGCCACTTGGTTCCGAAGACACTTTTCGCGGAGTGGTCGATCTGATCGACCGCGTAGCCATCATCTTTGATGATGAAAATGGCGAGAAATTTTCGCTGGGACCGATACCCGAGGAAGCCAGGCAGATGGCCGACGATGCTCGGTCGCTTCTGGTTGAAGCCGTAGCCGAACAGCGAGACGATCTTCTCGAACGGTACTTGTCTGGTGAAGAGATCCAGTCGGACGAACTCCGACAGGCCATACGGCAGGCCACACTCAACCTCACGATCACGCCGGTCTTTTGCGGTAGTTCCTTCAAGAACAAAGGTGTGCAGCAGCTTCTCGATGGAGTAGTGGCGTACCTGCCTTCACCGGCAGATGTCGGAACGACCAATGGTCACGACGTATCTGATCACGATGTGATCGTGCAGCGCAAGCCTCTTGACACTGAGCCGTTTTCCGCGCTCGCATTCAAGATCATCACCGACCCATTCGTTGGCCGGCTGACGTTCATCCGGATATACTCCGGAAGCATCAAGACAGGCGAGCAGATCTTCAACGTTTCCAACGACAAGAAAGAACGTGCAGGCAAGATCCTTCGAATGAGCGCCAACAAGCGCGAAGAACTCGAGGGGGCTTTTGCCGGAGACATTGTTGCGATACCGTCGATGCGATTTACCCGTACCGGCGACACGCTCTGCGATCCCAAACACCCCGTCCTATTGGAAAGCATCCAGTTCTCAGATCCGGTCATCAACCAGGCGGTTGAGGCACGGACCTTAGCAGATCAGGATAAACTGACGGAATCCTTACATCGGCTCTCTGAAGAAGATCCGACGTTTAGATTTCACACGGATGCTGAATCCGGACAGATCATTATCTCAGGTGTTGGCGAGCTCCATCTGGAGATCATCGTCGACAGACTGAAACGAGAATTTAACGTCCCCGTTAAAGTGGGGAAACCTCAGGTCGCCTACCGCGAGACGATCACCAGCGCAGCCCGTGCGGAGGGCAAGTTCATCCGCAGCAGCGTTGGTAAGAATCAGTTTGGTCAGGTCACAATTGAGGTACGACCGAATGACCCGGGAAAAGGTCTCGAGTTCACAAATGAACTTGCACCAGAGACACTTCCCGAGTTATACGTCAAGAGTGCAGAGAAGGGCGCTATCGAAGCCCTTAAGGTCGGTCCGATCTCAGGATACCCCATGATTGATATCATGGCCGTCCTTGTAGATGCGGCATACAATGAAGATGACGCAACGGAAACGGCTTATGCCGTTGCCAGCTCGATCGCAGCGAAGGACGCAGCCAGAATGGCGAACCCCGTCATTATGGAACCGGTCTTCCTCGTCGAGGTAGTCACGCCCGAGGAGTATGTGGGCGAGGTCATTGCTGATCTCAGCTCGCGAAGCGGAATGGTGCAGGGAATTTCCCAGCGCGATATTCTGCAGGTTGTGACGGCTTTGGTGCCGCTGTCCCAACTATTCGGCTACGTGACACAGTTGCGATCGCTCTCGCAGGGGAGAGCCTCGTATACCATGCAGTTCCATGGATACGAACAGGCTGTCCGTCGCTCATAACGATTGAGCGACTCCTGCGACAGTGCGCGCAGCGCGCCCGCCAAAGAGGATAACTTTTTGGTGTCGGGATGGGCTGTGCTTTGCGTTCATGTCGAAAACTTTTCGTAGCTTTGTTTTCTGTCTCGGAAACAAGGTTCATCTGAGCCGGAAACGGAACAGAGCACGAACACAGCAGACAATTCACAGACAACAATCGTTTTTCTAAACACCTCAAACAAGACTAACTGAGGAGTCGGCACAATGGCCAAAGAGAAATTTGAGCGGAACAAACCGCACGTAAACGTTGGTACAATCGGCCACGTTGACCACGGTAAGACAACCCTTACTGCAGCCATCACAATGTGTTTGGCGACGAAGGGTCTTGCACAACAGCGTTCATTCGACTCGATCGATAACGCTCCAGAAGAAAAGGCTCGTGGGATCACGATTGCCACGGCACACGTGGAGTACGAGACGGGCAACCGTCACTATGCACACGTGGACTGCCCAGGCCACGCTGACTACGTCAAGAACATGATCACGGGTGCTGCTCAGATGGACGGCGCCATTCTCGTGGTTGCTGCTACGGACGGCCCTATGCCACAGACGCGCGAGCACATCCTGCTTGCACGCCAGGTTGGTGTGCCACGTATCGTGGTGTTCATGAACAAGGTCGACATTGCCGATCCGGATCTGGTCGATCTCGTTGAAATGGAAATCCGTGAGCTGTTGAGCAAGTACGAATTCCCTGGCGACGACATTCCGATCATCAAGGGTTCGGCTCTCAAGGCGCTCGACGCTGCCGCTGGCGGACAGGGTCCAGATGCTGCAGACATGCAGTGCATCTTCGAGCTTATGGATGCCGTCGACAACTACATCCCGACGCCACAGCGCGACGTTGACAAGCCATTCCTCATGCCGGTTGAAGACGTGTTCTCGATTACAGGTCGTGGAACAGTTGCAACGGGCCGTATCGAGCGCGGTATTGTCAAGGTCAACGAAGAAGTCGAACTCGTTGGTTTTGGTCTTCAGAAGAAGACCACCGTCACGGGTATTGAAATGTTCCGCAAGCTTCTTGATGAAGGCCAAGCCGGCGACAACTGCGGTCTTCTGCTTCGCGGTGTTGACAAGGAAGAGATCGAGCGCGGCATGGTTATCGCCAAGCCGGGATCGATCACGCCTCACCACAAGTTCAAGGCTCAGGCATACGTGCTGACCAAGGACGAAGGTGGACGCCACACGCCTTTCTTCTCGAACTATCGTCCGCAGTTCTATTTCCGCACAACGGACGTCACAGGCATTCTCACGCTCCCTTCGGGCGTTGAAATGATCATGCCTGGTGACAACGTTGACAATCTCGAAGTAGCGCTCATCACGCCGGTGGCTATGGAAGAAGGACTTCGCTTTGCTATCCGCGAAGGCGGACGCACGGTGGGTGCAGGTGTCGTAACGGCAATCATCGAATAAGAAACAGACAGGGTAAGACACGCGAGGAGGGACGTAAATCCCTCCTCGTTTTTGTCTCCGAACGAACCTCCAAGTCGGAGAATTCCGGGAGAATTACTGAGTGGCAACGCAACGCATTCGCATCAAGCTTCGCTCGTACGATCACAATCTGATAGATCGTTCGGCAGAGCGCATCGTCCGCACCGTCAAGCAAACCGGGGCAGTTGTCTCCGGGCCTATTCCACTGCCGACAGAGCGTTCTGTCTACACTGTGCTGCGTTCGCCGCACGTAGATAAGAAGTCTCGTGAGCAGTTTGAGGCCCGCGTGCACAAGCGCGTTATCGACATCTTCAGCAGCACGCCGAAGACCATCGATGCGCTGATGCGTCTCGAGCTGCCGGCCGGAGTTGATGTGGAAGTGAAAGTCTAGGAGTAAGCGGACAATGAGTGCAATTCTCGGACGCAAGTTGGGCATGACGAGCATCTTCTCTGAAGATGGAGTCTTCGTACCGTGTACGGTAATCGAGGCCGGTCCATGCCCAGTGGTCCAAATCAAAACAAAAGACAACGACGGATACGATTCCGTACAGATCGGTTATGAGCCAATTGCTGAGCGCAAGGTGAACCGTCCCGAAGCCGGGCATTTCGCCAAGCATGAAGTGGCTCCTACGCGTCATCTGAAAGAGTTCCGTCAGCTTGTCGACAAGGTCAAGAACGGCGACGTCGTAACGGTCGAGTCGTTCACGGTCGGCGACAAGATCAAGGTCTCGGCTACCAGCAAGGGTAAGGGCTTCCAGGGCGTTGTTCGTCGTCACCATTTCGGTGGTGTCGGCATGAGCACGCACGGACAGTCGGACCGCCCTCGCGCCCCGGGCTCGATCGGATCGTCGTCCTACCCATCGCGCGTGTTCAAGGGCATGCGAATGGCTGGTCGCATGGGCGGAGAGCGCATTTCGGTGCGCAACCTGACCATTCTTCGTGTGATGCCTGAGCAGAATCTGATCCTCATCAAGGGCAGCATTCCAGGCGCCATGAATTCAATAGTTGAAATTGTCAAGCTCTAAGAAGAACACAACCATGACAGTGGACGTACTCACAAAGGATGGATCGAAGGCCGGCTCAGTCGAGCTTCCGGAATCCGTCTTCGGCATCGAGCCGAACGAGCACGCGATGTACCAGGCGGTACGCGCGTACTTGGCCAACCGGCGCCAGGGCACGCATAAGATCAAGACGCGTGCTGAGGTTTCGGGTGGTGGCAAGAAGCCATTCAAGCAGAAGGGCACAGGCGGTGCGCGTCGCGGTTCAAGCCGGTCACCACTGAATCCGGGTGGTGGCAAGATCCACGGACCGAAGCCACATCTGTACACGATCGAACTTCCGATCAAGGTCAAAAGGCTCGCACGGAAATCGGCGCTCACGCTCCGCGCCCGTGAGAATAACCTTGTGGTTGTCGAGGACTTCTCGATGGCAGCACCGAAGACACGTGAAGTGGCATCTATGCTCAAGGCCGTCAATCTTGAAGGCGCTAAGGTTCTGATGCTTCTGCCGAAGGTCGATGAGACGATCGTCCGCTCTGCTCGCAACATCGCTGGTGTTTCGACATTTCTAGCTGACAAGATCTCAGCCTACGACGTGCTGAATCATGGTAAGCTCCTGATCTTCAAGAGTGCCATCGATACCATCGCCAAGTCATTTGGCGAAGAAGGGGGTGACCAATGATCAGCGTATTGCGCAAGCCCCTTCTCACGGAGAAGGCAACGAAGGTCGGTCACGCAAATCAGTACGTGTTCGAAGTGGCCCCAGAGGCCAACAAGCTGCAGATCCGTCAGGCGATCAAGGCCATGTTCGATGTTGATGCGATCAGTGTTCGCACGGTCCGTACCAAGGGCAAGGTCAAGACACGCATGACGCGCAAGGGGATGCAGGTAGGACGCACGAACCTTCGCAAGAAGGCCTATGTGACGCTCAAGCAGGGTCAGACGATCGACATCGTTTCCGGCGAAGGCAACGAGGACTAATCCTCTACACTGACACACAGAAGCAGAATCGAAGCAGAATCATGGCAACGAGAAATCTCAAACCAATCACGCCGGGAACGCGCTACTACAGCATCAGTACCTTCGACGAGATCACAACGTCGAAGCCTGAGAAGAGTCTCCTGGAGCCGATCAAGAAGTCGGGCGGACGGAACAACACCGGCCGCGTGACATCACGCCACCGTGGTGGCGGGCACAAGCGCATGTATCGCATCATCGACTTCAAGCGTAACAAGCTTGGGGTAGAGGCAACGGTCAAGACGATCGAATATGATCCAAACCGTACGTGCCGCATTGCTCTTCTTGAGTACGCGGATGGCGAAAAGCGCTACATCATCGCCCCGGACAAGGTGAAGGTTGGTCAGAAGCTCATGAGCGGGCCAACGGCAGAGCCGAAAGACGGCAATGCGCTTCCGCTGAGCAAGATCCCGATCGGTTACTTCGTACACAACATCGAGATGCGTCCTGGTAAGGGCGGACAGATGGTGCGTTCGGCAGGTACATCGGCTCAGTTTGTCGGGCTTGATGGAGACAAGGCGCAGCTGAAGTTGCCGTCAGGCGAGATCCGCATGGTTCCGTCGGTCTGCATGGCAACGATCGGCGTGGTCAGCAACGGTTCGCACGAAAACATCAGCTATGGCAAGGCCGGACGTATGCGTTGGCTGGGCGTTCGCCCGCAGACACGCGGTATGGCCATGAATCCGATCGATCACCCGAATGGTGGTGGCGAAGGCCGCTCAAAGTCCGGTGGTGGTCGCAAGCATCTGCGCAGTCCATGGGGTCAGCTTGCCAAGGGGCTGAAGACACGCAAGAAGAAGAACAAGTCGAATGACATGATCATTCGCAAACGAAACGCGTAATCACGGAATCGGGAGTTAGGAATCCATGCCACGTTCACTCAAGAAAGAACCATTCGTAAGCTTCAAGCTGACGAAGAAGGTGGATGCGCTGAAT
This sequence comes from Ignavibacteria bacterium, assembly GCA_947459875.1. GTDB lineage: Bacteria > Bacteroidota > Ignavibacteria > Kapaibacteriales > Kapaibacteriaceae > UBA10438. Next base: position 19,024 of record CANHFG010000021.1, on the reverse strand, counting down.
GATGCGGGTAAGAAGACTGTGGTAAAGACATGGTCGCGCGCCTCGACGATTTCGCCGGACTTCGTGGGACACACATTCGCCGTTCACAACGGTAACAAGTTCATTCCGGTGTATGTCACGGAGAACATGGTCGGGCACAAGTTGGGCGAATTCGCTCCAACTCGTACATACCGCGGCCATGCCGGCAACCGGAAGGATCTCAAAACGGGTAAGAAGTAAGGACGTACGATGGAAGCACGCGCTATCAAACGCTACAACCGGTCGTCGCCGCGCAAGATGCGCCTGGTGATCGATCTCATTCGGGGCAAGTCGGCTCAGCAAGCACTGAACATCCTGCAGTTCTCTGATAAGGCTGCTGGATCTGTTGCAGAGCTGACGCTGAAGTCAGCCATCAGCAACCTGACTGCCAAGGATGCGGGCATTGATCCTGAGTCGATCATGGTCAAGGAGTGCTTTGTCGATCCGGGGCCAACCATGAAGCGGATCTCTCCTGCTCCAATGGGTCGCGCCTATCGTATTCGCAAGCGTTCACATCATCTCACCATCATCGTTTCGACGAAACAGTAAGCGGAGTCAGCACACGTGGGTCAGAAGACAAATCCAATCGGGCTGCGCCTCGGAATCATCCGCCAGTGGGAAGCCAACTGGTTCGATGAGAAGAACGTTGCCGAAAAACTCCAGGAAGACATCAAGGTCCGTGAGTATATCAAGCAGCGCCTTAAGAAGGCAAGCGTTGCCCGCATCATTGTTGAGCGCACGGCCAAGCAGCTGCGCGTGACCATCAACACGTCACGTCCGGGAGTGATCATCGGTCGTTCGGGTAAGGACATTGCGCATCTCGAGGAAGAGCTTCGTAAGCACACGAACAAGGACGTTAAGGTTCTCATCAGTGAGATCAAGCGCCCGGAGCTCGACGCTCAGTTGGTGGCAGACAACATCGCTGCTCAGCTTGAAGGTCGCATCTCGTTCCGTCGTGCAATGAAGAATGCCGTGAGCAGCACGATGCGTGTCGGTGCCGAAGGTGTTCGAGTGATGTGTTCGGGTCGACTCGGCGGTGCAGACATGACGCGTCAGGAGCAGTACAAGGAAGGCCGAGTACCCCTGCACACGCTGCGGGCAGACATTGACTACGCCCAGAGCCGTGCGGAAACGGTGTACGGATCGATCGGAGTCAAGGTGTGGATTTGCCGTGGCGACGTCATCGGCAAGCAGAAATCAAAGGAACAGTAAAGAAGTCAGGCAGAAGGCAACTACATGCTTATCCCAAAAAGAGTTAAACACCGCAAAACACAGCGTGGTCGCCGTCGTGGCAAGGCCTATCGCGGTTCGACAGTAGCCTTTGGATCGTTTGGTCTCAAAGCGCTGGAGGCTGCGTGGATCACCAACCGCCAGATTGAGTCGGCCCGTATCGCTATCAACCGTTACCTGCGTCGCGATGGTAAGGTGTGGATCCGGATCTTCCCGGACAAGCCTGTGACCAAGAAGCCAGCGGAAACACGAATGGGTTCCGGTAAGGGTAATCCGGAGTTCTGGGTAGCGGTGGTAAAGCCAGGGCGCATCCTGTTCGAGATCGACGGGGTGACCAGGGAGCGCGCGGAGGAGGCAGTACGACTTGCCATCAACAAGCTGCCGATCAAGTGCAAGTTCGTCCAACGAGTGGATTTGGAGGCGTAAACCATGAAGTCACGTAAAGCATCCGACCTGCGGTCGCTGACGACGGAAGAACTGGCGTCCTTCGTTAACGAAAGCGTAGAAAACATCACGCGTCTGCGTTTCCAGCTCGCTCTGGGTCAGCTTCAGGACTCTGCAAGCATCAAGACGCTTCGCAAGGACATCGCCCGTATGCGGACGATCCTTCATGAGCGGAACAGCAACGCTAATTGATTCGGAAGAACAACATGTCAGAAGAAACGACAACAACGCAAAAAGTGACCACGCGCCGCAAGGTGCGTGTTGGTAAGGTCGTGAGCAACAAGGCCGATAAGACCATCGTTGTCCGCATTGAGCGTCAGGTGGCGCACCCGCTCTACCGGAAGTACTTCAAGCAGTCAACCAAGGTCATGGCTCACGATCCGAATAACGAGTGCAACATTGGCGACACAGTGAAGGTGATCGAACATCGCCCCCTGAGTGCGCGTAAGCGTTGGGCTTTGGTTGAAATCATCGAACGGGCGCAGTAAGGGAGCAGAATAATGATTCAAGAGGAAACCAATCTTGTTGTCGCCGACAACTCCGGTGCCCGGAAGCTTCGCTGCATCCGCGTTCTGGGTGGACATGGCAAGCGCTATGCTTCGGTCGGTGACATCATCGTGTGCTCGGTGAAGGCAGCTTTGCCAGCCGGCGCAGTGAAGAAGGGCGAAGTGGTCAAGGCCGTTGTCGTCCGCACAAAGAAGGAGATCCGCCGCCGTGATGGGTCGTTCATCCGTTTCGACGAGAACGCCGCCGTGGTGATCAATAACAACAACGATCCTCGTGGTACGCGCATCTTCGGGCCGGTTGCCCGTGAACTCCGTGAGCGCGCCTTCATGAAGATCATTTCGCTGGCACCAGAGGTACTCTGAGGAAGATCATGAAGCTGAAGATCAAGAAGGGCGACGAGGTCGTCGTCATCACAGGTAAGAACCGCGGGGACCGTGGAAGAGTGCTGATGGTCATGCCAACCACCATGCGAGTGCTGGTTGAGGGTGTGAACCTCCAGAAGAAGGCCGTACGTCCATCTCCGAAGTACCCGAATGGCGGCATTATCGAGATGGAAGGCCCGATCCACTACTCCAACGTCCAGTTGGCAGAGAAGTACGACTCGTCAAAGCGTCGTGCTGCTGGAGCCGGTGCCGCCAAACCAGCAGCGAAGGCTGCTACCAAGTCCAAGGCCAAAGCAAAGGCCAAGGCAGAATCCGAAGACTAATTCGACAGTGACGAAGGAATCAATCGATCATGGCTAAGACAACATCCAAGCGGGATCAGTTCAAACCCGAGGGCCCGCGCCTCGAGGAGATCACCGACGCCCGAGTTCCAGCCCGGCTCCATGCCTTCTATAAGGAAACGGTCGTGCCGGCACTGATGCAGCGCTTCAATTATTCGAGCATCATGCAGGTGCCTCGGATCGAGAAGATCGCTATCAACATCGGCGTGGGACAGGCAACGCAGGACGCAAAGCTCCTCCAAGCTGCCGTGAACGAGCTTGAACTGATCGTCGGTCAGCGTCCGGCAGTGTCTCGCGCCCGCAAGTCGATCGCGAACTTCAAGCTCCGGGAAGGCATGCCGATCGGTGCACGTGTCACGCTCCGTCGGGCACATATGTATGAGTTTCTGGACCGTTTCATCAACATCGCAGCTCCACGTATCCGTGACTTCCGCGGATTCTCGGACAAGAGCTTCGACGGTCGCGGCAACTATACGATCGGTGTGAAGGAGCAGATCATTTTCCCGGAAATCGATGTCGATAAGGTGTCGAAGATCCAGGGCATGGACATCACCTTCGTGACGTCCGCGCAGACAGACGAGGAAGCACATGCGCTTCTTCAGGAGTTCGGCTTCCCATTCCGCAAACGTGACTAAACGAACAACGAGAACAGTTCATGGCGAAAACATCAATCATCGCTCGCAATAAGAAGCGCATTCGTCTGGTGGCGAAGTATGCGGAGCGTCGCGCCGCTCTGAAGGCTGCCGGAGATATGGTAGGGCTTCAGAAGCTTCCACGCAACAGTTCACCGACGCGGGTCCGTAATCGGTGCCTTCTTACCGGACGTGGTAAGGGTGTATACCGCAAGTACGGCCTCTGCCGCAACATGTTCCGTCTTCTTGCTCTCGAAGGCAAGATCCCCGGAATGCGTAAGGCGAGCTGGTAATCCAACGGTTTTTTGAACACGACCAACGACGACGAAGTATGCCAGTCACAGACACAATCTCAGATTTTCTGACGCGGATCCGAAACGCGTCAGCCGCGCGGCACAAGAGTGTCGATATACCATCATCGAACCTCAAGATGGCTATTGCGGAGATTCTCAAGGACCAGGGCTACATCCAGGACTTCTCGAAGTCGGAAGATGGAAAGCAGGGTGTTTTGAGTCTCAAGCTTCGCTACTACTACGGACAGCCCGTGATTCGGGAGATCCAACGAGTGAGCAAGCCCGGTCGGCGCATCTACGCAGCGGTTGACCGTCTGCCACGTGTCCGAAACGGTCTGGGCATCGCGATCATCTCGACGCCTCGCGGAGTGATGACCGACAAGCAAGCCCGCAGCGAAAACGTTGGCGGCGAAGTTCTGTGCACCATCTGGTAAGAAGAGAACGAGGAGCAATACACCATGTCACGAGTAGGAAAAAAGCCCATTTCGATCCCGAGCAACGTCACGGTCAAGTTCGACGGTGGCACATGCACGGTCAAGGGGCCAAAGGGTGAACTGACCTTTTCGGTCGATGCATCGATCACACCGCAGGTCGACAACAGTACGCTCACGTTTGCGCGTGCCAGCGAAGACAAGAAGGTCCGCGCTCTGCACGGCCTGACGCGCGCTCATGTTGCGTGGATGGTTGACGGGGTCACGAACGGCTTCACCAAGAATCTGAACATCGAAGGCGTCGGATACAAGGTTGAAATGCGTGGCAAGAACCTGCTTCTTTCCCTTGGGTTTTCGCACCCGATCCTGTTCATGCCCCCTGACGGAGTTGAGTTCGCCGTTGCAACGCCAACCGCGTTCTCTGTGAAGGGGATCAACAAGCACCTCGTTGGTGAGGTAGCAGCCAAGGTTCGTAAGCTTCGTCCACCTGAGCCGTACAAGGGCAAGGGTATTCGGTACGAAGGTGAATACATCCGTCGCAAGGCCGGTAAGTCGGCAGGTAAGTAAGGAGAAAGAACGCCATGAATCGCATCAAGCTCAAAAACGTCCGTCACGAACGCCGCGATCGCAGAGTCCGCAAGGACATCTCGGGAACGCCCGGGCGCCCGCGCCTAATGGTCTTCCGCTCGCTCAAGCATATCTATGCTCAAGTGATCGACGATGTGTCGGCACGCACGCTCGCTTCGGCTTCGACGGTCGATGCAGACATCCGCGCCAAGGCAACAGGCCTGTCGAAGGTCGAGGAAAGCCGTCTGGTCGGTACGCTTCTGGCCGAACGTGCCAAGGCAGCCAATGTGTCATCGGTCGCATTCGACCGCAACGGGTTCCTGTACCACGGACGCGTAAAGGCTCTTGCCGATGCGGCTCGTGAGGGCGGACTCGATTTCTAACGAAGAACGAAACGGAGAACAGTTACGTGGCAAAGCAAAAACTCTCTGATCTGAACCTGAAGGACAAGATCGTCTATGTCGGCCGCACAGCGAAGGTCGTTAAGGGCGGTCGTCGATTCAACTTCTCGGCCATGGTCGTCGTTGGTGACGAACAAGGCCACGTCGGATACGGTCTGGGTAAGGCGGGCGAAGTGTCCAATGCCGTTACAAAGGCTACAGAAGCAGCCAAGAAGTCGGTCGTCAAGGTTCGCGTCGAGAACGGCACGGTTCCGCACGAAGTGATCGGTCGGTTCGGTGCAGCTCGGGTGATGATCCGCCCTGCAACGCCGGGTACCGGTGTTATCGCTGCCGGTGGCGTGCGAGCCATCCTGGAACTGGCCGGAGTCAAGGACGTGCTGACAAAGTCACAGGGTTCATCGAATCCACACAACACTGTGAAGGCTACAATGGATGCTCTCATGCAGCTCGAGGACGCAGCAGCTGTTGCAGCCCGACGCGGCGTTAGCATCGAAAAGGTTCTTCAAGGTTAAGGCAAGGAGCAAGTACTATCATGAAACTGAAGATCACACAAGTGAAGTCGCAAATCGGTGCGCTCAAGGCTCACAAGGAGACCATCAAGGCCCTTGGACTCGGTCGTCCGAATTACGTTTCGATCAAGCCGAAGAACCCCCAGATTTTGGGAATGGTGAACGCTGTTCGCCATCTCGTGACCGTTGAAGAGATCGCAGACTGAGGCCAACAATGAAACACATCGGAAATCTTTCGCCCGCTCCGGGCTCACGTCACAAGAAGAAGCGCGTTGGTCGCGGTGCAGGGTCGGGCCATGGTGGCACGGCTACACGCGGTCACAAGGGACACCAGTCTCGCAGCGGCGGCCATCAGAGCCGGGGCTTCGAGGGTGGGCAGATGACGCTTACGCGCCGCATCCCGAAGTTCGGCTTCACCAACATCAACCGCGTTGAGTATCAGGAAGTCAACGTCGCTACGCTGCAGCGTCTTGTGGACGAGAAGCGTATCACCGACGGCGTCGTGTCGAAGGACGTGCTTCTGAGCCTTGGCGTTATCCGCGTTAAATCTGCTCCAGTCAAGATCCTTGGCAACGGCGATCTTTCAGCAACGCTGAACGTGTCGTGTGACAAGATCTCAGCCGCTGCCAAGAGCAAGATCGAATCTGCCGGAGGAGCGGTAACCGTTCATGGCTAACATCGTGACCACTTTCCGGAACATGTTCCGGATCGACGAGCTCCGCGATCGCATCATTTTTACGCTGATCGCGCTGCTTGCCGTGCGCGTTGGTTCGCTCATCGCGATCCCAGGCATCGACACGGCATCGCTCAAGGCGGCTGTTGAGGCCAACGCGGCCGACAGCGGGATCTTTCAGATCTACAATCTCTTCGTTGGTGGTGCTTTCGAAAATGCGGCCATCTTCGCTCTCGGGATCATGCCGTACATCTCGGCAAGCATCATCCTGCAGATCGGTGGCGTTGTGCTTCCGCAACTGCAGAAAATGCAGCGCGAGGGTGACGATGGACGTCGGAAGATCAATCAACTAACGCGCGTGCTGACGATCCCTATCGCTGCACTGCAGGCATGGGGCGTTACGATCAAGCTTGTGAATGACTACAGCGGCTCGATCCCAGACCCTGGCTTTTTCTGGACGCTGACAAGCGTTCTGATCCTCACGGCCGGCACCATGGGGCTTATGTGGATCGGCGAGCAGATCACCGACCGCGGCCTTGGCAACGGAATCTCGTTGATCATCTTCATTGGAATCATCTCACGTCTTCCCGTTGGCCTCTATCAGCAGTTTGTGACATCCGCAAGCAGTGGAGCCGGGCTTATCGGACGTGAACTTGTTGTCACGGCGATCTTCCTTGTTCTGCTTCTTGGCATCATCGCGGCTGTAGTTCTCATCACGCAAGGGGCTCGCCGGATTCCGGTCCAGTATGCCAAGCGCGTTGTTGGACGCAAGGTGTATGGCGGAACAACGCAGTACATTCCTCTGCGTGTGAATACTGCCGGCGTTATGCCAATCATCTTCGCACAGTCGATCCTGTTTATTCCCGGCACGATCGCGTCGTTCTTCCCGGATGCGGAGTTTCTCCGCTCGATGGAGATCGCGCTGCGTCCGGACGGGTTCCTGTACTCGCTGATCTACGGCCTGATGATCGTTTTCTTCACGTATTTCTACACGGCCATCGCCTTCAACCCGAAGGAAGTGTCGGACAACATGAAGAAGAACGGTGGTTTCATTCCGGGCGTTCGCCCAGGTGAGGCAACCTCTGAATACATCGAAAACATCCTGACGAGGATCACGCTACCCGGGGCAATGTTCCTAGCGATCATTGCCATCCTGCCGACGTTCGCGATGAACGTCCTGACCGTGCAGCCTGAACTCGCAGCGTTCTTTGGCGGAACTAGTCTACTCATTGTCGTAGGCGTGGCTCTTGACACCCTCCAGCAGATCGAGTCGTATCTCCTGATGCGTCATTATGACGGATTCATGAAGACCGGTAAGATCAGGGGGCGTGCAGGAGCTACTTCCTAACGTCGATGGCGACGGCGAACGTTCGTGTTCCGGTTCACACCGCGGATGCGATCCTGAAGATCGAAGCAGCATGCCGCATTGTTGCGGACGTGCTCCAGCATCTGCAGACATACGTTGTGCCGGGCGCCGTCACACTCGAGCTTGATGCCATTGCAGAGGATTTCATCCGTACGCGTGGTGCCGAGCCGGCGTTCAAGGGGTACGAGGTCGACACGAAGGTCTACCCGTACACATTGTGCGTAAGTATCGACGAAGAGGTCGTTCACGGCATGCCGAGTCAGCGCGTCCTTCAAGAAGGGCAGATCGTCTCGGTTGACGTGGGTGTACAAAAAGACGGGTACTTCGGAGACAGCGCTTTCACTTTTGCTGTCGGCGCGATCTCCGAAGAGAAACAACGTCTGTTAGAGGCCACGCAGGAATCTCTCCGGTTGGGCATCGAGCAGGTTGTGGACGGACATCGGGTGTATGACATCGCCCGTGCAGTCCAAACGTGTGTTGAAAATCAAGGGTTCTCAGTGGTTCGGGAGCTTGTAGGTCATGGCATCGGTCAGCACCTGCACGAAGAGCCCCCTGTCCCAAACTTTGTTCCGGGCCTGCTGCATCGCAATCGTTTTCCGAACGTGCGACTGCAGTCCGGAATGGCACTGGCAATCGAGCCGATGGTGAATCTTGGAATGTTCCATGTTCACACGGCCCGAGATGGCTGGACGGTGTACGCAGCAGATGGGAAACCATCAGCGCATTTCGAACACACCGTGGTGGTTGACGGGACGACGCCGAGAATTCTGACGGAGTGGTAAACAAACAAAGGGATCGGTTCACAGCATGGGTCGTGAAGACGTCATACGCGTAGATGGTACGATCGAGGAGGCACTCCCGAATACCCAGTTTATCGTTAAGCTGGATAACGGGCACAAGATCCTCGCACACGTATCGGGCAAGATGCGTATGCACTTCATCAAGATCTTCCGTGGCGACAAGGTCACGGTAGAAATGTCGCCATACGATCTGTCAAAGGGTCGAATTGTTTACCGGTACAAGTAACGACGAAGCTCACTCACAGGTGAAAACATGAAAGTTCAAGCATCAGTCAAGAAGCGCAGCCCGGAGGACAAGATTGTCCGCCGTAAGGGTCGGGTGTACGTGATCAACAAGAAAAACCCACGCTTCAAGCAACGCCAAGGCTAATTCAGGAGACACGACGTGGCTCGTATCGCAGGTATCGACCTACCAAAAAACAAGCGCGGAATCATCGCGCTCACATACATCTACGGCATCGGCCGCTCGGTCAGCACGCAAGTGCTGGACAAGGCGGGGATCGATCACAGCAAGCGTGTATCGACCTGGACCGATGACGAAGTTGCCCGCATCCGTCAGGCTATTGCCGACTACAAGGTTGAAGGTCAGCTTCGCTCGGAAGTTCAGCTGAACATCAAGCGTCTGATGGACGTTGGATGTTACCGTGGTCTTCGTCACCGCCGTGGCCTTCCGGCTCGCGGACAGCGCACGCGCACAAATGCCCGTACTCGTAAGGGTAAGCGCAAGACGGTGGCCGGCAAGAAGAAGGCAGTGAAGAAGTAATACAGGGAACGAATCACAATGGCAGCAGCAAAAAAGCGCGTAAAGCGCAAGATCGTATCGGATGTACACGGTAAAGTGTTCGTTCGTGCAACGTTCAATAACGTCATCGTAACGGTCACGGATACCTACGGCAACACCCTATCGTGGTCGTCGGCTGGAAAGAATGGATTCCGCGGATCGAAGAAGAACACTCCGTACGCTTCACAAGTGTCGGCCGACAAGGCCGCCCGTGAAGCATTTGAAATGGGTCTTCGCAAGGTTGACGTAGTCGTTAAGGGTCCTGGCTCGGGGCGCGAAGCTGCCATCCGTGCTCTGACGCAGGCTGGTTTCGAGGTTCTCTCGATCCTGGACGAGACGCCGCTACCGCACAACGGTTGCCGTCCCCCAAAGAAGCGCCGCGTCTGATCGGCCCCCTTCTTTTTTTATCGTGTGAAACTGATCAAAGGAAAGTCATGAACATGCAGATGCAGATGCCGGAAGGCGTCGTCGTCGAAGAATTGGGAAGCTCGTACCACGCGCGTTTTGTGCTGAATCCATTGGAGGAAGGCTACGGAACGACGATCGGCAATGCTTTCCGTCGCGTACTCATTTCATCGATCCAAGGATCGGCGATTGTGGGCGTGAAGATCTCCGACGTCCAACATGAATTCCAGACCATTCCAGGCGTCGTCGAAGACATGTGCGAGATCATCCTGAATCTCAAGGAGGTCCGTTTCCGCGTCGTCGATTCAAAAGCTCCAAACCGTGTGAGCTTTCGTGTCAAGGGTGTGTCGAGCTGGACCGCGCAAACGATCCAGGACGCTTCTGCCGGTGCTATCGAAGTCCTCGATCCTTCCAAGAAGATCGCCACTCTGGCCAACGATGCCGACTTCGACGTCGAGATCCGCATCGGCCGTGGCAAGGGATACATTCCTGCTGAAGAGCAGAACGTCGCGGACTTTCCTGTCGGCATGCTGCCGATCGATGCGATTTATACGCCAGTAAAGAATGTGGTCTTCAACGTCGAGCCTTTCCGCGTCGGCCAGAAGACCGACTACGAGCGCCTTGTTCTGGACGTCTCAACAGACGGATCGATCACTGCCAAGGAAGCTGTCGAAACATCGGCCGGCATCCTCCGCTCGCACATCGCCCTTCTGCTTGGTGTTAATCCAGCAGCAGCCGGCTCGGTCGATACGGCTGAATCAACAGCAGCAGACACGGAAGTTGACCGTGAGCGCACGCGCATCCGTCGGATCCTTCTCCAGCCTGTTGATGAGCTGGAACTAAGCGTACGCGCCCACAACTGCCTCAAGGCAGCAAACATCAAGTCGCTGGCCGATCTTGTCGGCCTGCAAGAGACGGACCTTCTGAAGTTCCGCAACTTCGGTCGTAAGTCCCTCTCGGAATTGGCAGAGGTCGTTGTTCAGAACGGACTCCACTTCGGCATGAATGTGGATGAGTATCTGCGTGACGATGTTTCAAAATCGTGAAAATGACAGGTAAGGAGTAGAAGATCATGCGACACGGGTATGCAGGCCGGAAACTGAAGCGTACGGCAAGCCACAAGCGGGCTCTCATGGCGAACATGGCCACGTCACTGTTCGAGCACAAGCGGCTCGTAACGACGCTGGCTAAGGCCAAGGAGCTCCGTCCATTTGCCGAACAGCTCATCACGCGCGCCCGGAACGCTCATCGTTCTGAAAAGGCCGGCACGATCACAGGAGTCGACGTACACAACCGTCGCATGGTCGGACGCTTTATCAAGAACAAGGGTGTTCTTCAGGAACTGTTCGACACGATCGCACCATTGGTTGCGGAACGTGATGGCGGTTACACGCGTATCACCAAACTCGGTCTTCGCCGCGGTGATGCATCGGAAACAGCCATGATCGAGCTGGTCGATTGGTCCAATCCGCAGGATGGACGCTCCTCATCGACGCGTCGCCGCCCAGCTGCTAAGGGCCCAGCCAAACCAAAGCCAACCTTCACACCAAAGGCTGCACCAGTCGCAGCCGCAGCACCAGTTGCCGACGTAGTGGCTTCCGATGTGGTGGAAGAGACGCCAGTGGTGGAAGAAGCACCGGCAGCAGAAGCACCGGCAGCAGAAGCACCGGCAGCAGAAGCACCGGCAGCAGAAGCACCAGCAGCAGATTCAGCGTCTGATTCCTCGGACGCAGGTGGTGACGCCGGCGCCGATGCCGGTGGAGCTTCGGCAGACTGATTAACTCGACATTGACGTTCAAGACGCCGGAGGCACTTGCATCCGGCGTCTTCTGTTTTTCTCACCAACGTTCAAAACATGGCACACGACCTGCACATACATGCTGAGTTCGTGAAAGGGGCTACCGCTGCCGAGCACTTCCCCGTGTCATCGTTGTGCGAAGTGGCCATGGTAGGCCGCTCGAACGTTGGCAAGTCGTCACTCATCAATACGATCGTCCGACACGGAGGCATGGCTCGAGTGTCAAATACTCCGGGCAAGACACAAGAGATAAACTTCTTTGTCACCGATGCCGGATTTATGCTGGTAGACCTTCCGGGGTATGGGTACGCTCGCGTAAGCAAGACGCAGCGCGAGCAGTTCTCCAAGCTGATCCGCGGATATGTTACGAAGCGCGAGCCCCTTGTCCTGACGTGTGTGCTGATCGATGCACGGCATGACCCTCAGCCCCTTGATCTGGCAATGCTGGAAGAGCTTGAGCTTGCCCGACGCTCCTACGTTGTGGTACTGACAAAGTGCGATAAGCTTAAGGCAGGAGCGGTTGCATCCCGAGAACAACAGCTGCGCGATGTTCTGGCACAATGTCAGCATCTGGTTGACGTGATACCCACCTCCAGCCAGACAACACTCGGACGTCATGAGCTTCTTGGCTGCATGAAACGAATCGTCAACGAACACGTGAAGGCATCTTCATGAGTACACATCCGTTGGTCGGAATCATCATGGGTAGCGACTCAGACTACCCAACCATGCGCGAGGCGGCTGCCGTCTGCGAAGAGTTCGGCGTAAGTGCCGAGGTCCGCGTCGTGAGTGCCCATCGCACTCCTGCCGATATGGCCGAGTATGCAACAACCGCCCACGAGCGAGGCATTAAGGTGCTGATCGCCGGGGCCGGAGGCGCGGCTCATTTGCCGGGCATGGTGGCATCCTATTCGCCCCTTCCCGTTATCGGTGTTCCCATCGCGACCAAGCAGCTGCGCGGACTGGACTCCCTTCTGAGCATTGTTCAGATGCCTGCCGGCGTTCCCGTTGCAACAGTGGCGATTGGGGGCGGACGCAACGCAGGAATTCTTGCGGTCGAGATCCTGTCAGTGGCCATGCCGGAGCTCCGTGAGAAACTCATCGCCTTCAAATCGACAATGGCCGAGGCTTCCCGCAGTAAAAATTCATCGCTTGGTAACACTGTAACGTTGTGATCGATTACCAGATTCTTTCGATGTTTGCCCCCCTCTAACGAGATACGCTTCGTGACGAACCTGCGATTATATAGATCGGACCGACGACGACTGCCGCTGCGAGAACCAGGGCAGGTCGTACGCGTGTGCAATCGGATCTGACCCCTCTCGCAGCTTAGCCAATCATTCGGTCGAAAACCGAACGACAAAGACCGTTCCGGAAGAACATCCCCGGACGGCATGTTCTCCTCAACCCGTCACTTGAACACACATGAACGACCCCCTCGTCGAGGTCGGCGTGGACGTATTCCATGCCGACGCTTCACATGCCCACTTTGCCGAAGAGATCTGCGAAACGATCTTTCTTGCCGCACAGCAGCGCGGCACCGGCATCGCCCGGCGAACACCGGAATACATCACGACGAAGATGATCGAAGGCAAGGCGATCATCGCCGTTACACAGGATGGACGCCTGGCCGGCTTCTGCTATATCGAGACGTGGGAGCACGGACGCTACGTTGCCAACTCTGGACTGATCGTTAAACCGGAGTATCGCAAGCAAAACCTGGCACGACGTATCAAGAAGGCGGCTTTCGAACTCTCGCGTCTTCGCTACCCCGAAGCCAAGCTCTTCGGTATCACAACAAGCGCTGCGGTGATGAAGATCAACTATGAACTCGGTTATCGTCCGGTACACTTCTCAGAGCTAACGACCGACGAAGCTTTCTGGAGTGGATGTCAATCATGTCCCAACTATGATATCCTCCAGCGTACCAACCGTGCCATGTGCCTCTGCACGGGCATGCTGGCTGATCCCGCAGCACCTGCCGTCGATCCTCAGGAGGGCATATGAACAAGGTCCTACTTGCCTTCAGTGGTGGGCTTGATACATCCTACTGCGCTCGGTACCTAGCCGTGGACCTTGGCATGGAAGTGCACACGGTTATCGTAGATACAGGGGGCTTTTCGGCCGATGAACTCGCTCGCATCGAAGCGCGCGCGCATGCCTGCGGCGTAGCGTCGCACAGTACGCTCAATCGCACACGCGAGCTCTTCGATCTCGTGCTGCGACATTGCATCGCAGGCAATGTCCTCAAGAACGACACATATCCACTGAGCGTAAGCGCCGAGCGCGTTGTACAGGCCATGGCAATCGCTTCGCATGCACGCTCGATCGGTGCAACACACCTTGCGCACGGCAGCACGGGCGCGGGCAACGATCAGATCCGTTTCGACGTGATCTTCCGGATCATGACGCCTGACCTTCCGGTGCTGACGCCGATCCGTGATCAGCGACTCTCACGCGAGGCCGAGATCGAGTATCTGCTGAAGCATGGCGTAGAGGGCGACTGGGCAAAGGCGAAGTATTCGATCAATCAGGGCATCTGGGGCACAACCATCGGTGGACGGGAGACACTTACATCACACGAGCCCCTTCCGGACGACGCCTGGCCATCCCATGTATTCCCCAAGAATAGTTCAGATGCATCACGGACTCTCGTGATCCACTTTGAAAAGGGGCTCCCCACGCGCCTGGATGGTGAGGCGATGGACCCGGTAGCGTTGCTGCGTAGACTCAACGACATCGGCTCGCACTGGCACATCGGACGTGATATGCACGTGGGCGATACGATCCTGGGCATCAAGGGGCGTGTGGCCTTTGAGGCCCCGGCCGCACTGATGACCATCAAGGCGCACCATGCTCTGGAGAAGCATACCCTCACGAAGTGGCAACTGAACCTCAAGGACCAACTCGCTCTCTGGTACGGTCAGCTCCTGCACGAAGGTCAGTTCCTCGAGCCGGCGATGCGCAGCATTGAAGCGTTTTTCGATGACACGCAGAAGCTGGTGACTGGCGAGGTTGCTGTGCACCTTTCTGAGGGGGCGTTCTCTGTCGATGGTATCACTTCGCCCCATGACCTGATGCGATCGAGCTTTGCCACGTATGGCGAAGAGAACCGCGCATGGAGTGGCGACGATGCACGCGGTTTTGCCACGGTGAGCGCCCTGGCCACATCACTATGGTCATCCGTCAACGGAGAGACATCATGATTCGCGTAGCTGTGATCGGTGCCGCAGGATACACCGGCGGTGAAACTCTTCGGCTGCTGTTGCAGCATCCGAACGTCGATGCCGCGTCTATCGTTGCCGTCAGTAGCTCACACGCCGGCAAGCCCCTTGCCGAGGCACATCGCGACCTGCTGGGATGGACTGATCTGTTGTTTGCAGCCGACGTTGCATCACTCGACGGCATCGATGCCGTCTTCCTGTGCATGGGTCACGGCAAGAGTGCCGAATGGGTGCGTCAGCATCCTGCGCCGCAGGGCACGCGCGTGATCGACCTGAGTCACGACTTCCGGGCGATGAGCTCAGATCATCCCTTCGTGTACGGTCTGCCGGAGAAGTACCGTCAGCGTCTGACCTCAGCCACGCATGTGGCAAACCCCGGGTGCCTTGCAACGTCGATAGAGCTGGCGCTGCTGCCGCTGTGCGAACGGGGCGATATGGCAGGAGATGTGATCGCCCATACGATCTCGGGCTCTACCGGTGCCGGACAGCAGCCGATCGACACAACGCATGTTTCGTGGCGTCATAGCAACGTCGATTCGTACAAGGTCTTTCGCCATCAGCACGAGGCTGAGATCAAGCAGACGCTGGGAGATGTGAAGCTGCACTTTGTGCCGCTGCGTGGGCCCTTTACGAGAGGTATCTATGCCACGTGTGTTGTTCCCGGAGTGTTTAACGCAGCTGAGCTTGGTCAGCTTTATACCGAACGGTATCATGATCACCCCTTCGTAGTCATCCGCGATACGCCACCTGATGTGAAGTCCGTCGTGAACACCAACATGTGCCACATCGGCTTTGCTGCTTCTGAGCAGGGTGTGCTCATTGTCTCGGTCATCGACAACCTCCTGAAGGGGGCCAGCGGTCAGGCCGTGCAGAACATGAATCTGATGTTCGGTTTTGAGGAAACGGCCGGACTCCGCACGAAGGCGTCGGTGTACTAAGGAGCCCCCTGATGAAACGCTTTACATCCGTACACGATCTTATCGCCGGACCTGGCATCGATGCGGCGATGCAGCGTGCGCTTGAGTTTGCTGCTGACCCCTGGAGACAGGACACGCTTGGACGTCGACGCACAGTGGGACTGCTATTCATGAACCCATCCCTGCGCACGCGCATGAGCACGCAGAAGGCGGCCTCGCTGCTAGGCGCAGAGACGATCGTGCTGAACGCCGGAAGCGACTCGTGGACGCTGGAGACGCGCGATGGTGTGGTGATGGACGGCTCGACCACCGAGCACATCAAGGAAGCGGCAGCAGTAATGGGTCAGTACTGCGACGTACTGGGCCTTCGCACGTTTGCCGGACTTGCCGACCGTCAGCACGACTATCAGGAAACGGTACTGGAAAAGTTTATCGCCTATGCTGGCGTGCCCGTCATCAGCCTTGAGAGCGCAACACGTCACCCCCTTCAGAGCTTTGCCGATCTGATCACGATCGAGCAGCACAAGACACGTGAGCGTCCGAAGGTTGTTCTCACCTGGGCGCCCCATCCCAAGGCCCTTCCGCAGGCAGTTGCCAATTCGTTCGTTGAGTGGATGCGCCATGCGGACGTGGAGCTTGTGGTGACGCATCCGAAAGGGTATGAACTCGATCCTTCATTCGTTGGCGATGCGACTGTAGTGCACGACCGCGATGCGGCGTTTGAGGGGGCCGAATTCATCTACGCCAAGAACTGGTCGGCCGTTGAGCCCTATGGGGCTATCCTGTCGCAGGACAAGAGCTGGACCGTGTCAGAGAATGCAATGTCGCGCACCAACAACGCAAAGTTCATGCACTGCCTGCCGGTGCGCCGCAATATGATCGTCGACGATGCAGTGATCGATGCGCCGACGTCGATCGTGATCCCACAGGCGGCCAACCGCGTGGTGTCGGCCCAGACGGTTCTCTCCTACATGCTCGAGGGTCTCGGCTGATGCGCGTCATCAAGATCGGTGGTGCCGTTATTGATACGCCGTATCTGCGCCAGCAGGTGCTGACGGCCACTGCCGCTCTTGATGAGCCCTGCGTGCTGGTCCATGGTGGGGGAGTGATCGCTACACGTCTTGCCGAGCAGCTGAATGTGCCGCAGACAATGGTCGAGGGACGCCGCGTGACCGATGCCGCAACGCTCGAGATCGTAGTGATGGCCTATGCCGGAGCCGTGAACAAGTCGCTTGTCGCTGAGCTTCACGCCAGGGGGCGAACCTCCATCGGTGTGACCGGTGCCGATGCCGACGTTGTGCGCGCACGCAAGCGTGAGCATCCGACGATCGACTTCGGCTTTGTGGGCGATGTTGAGCATGTTGACGCACACCGACTGCGCATGTTCCTCGATCAAGGCCTCAGCGTTGTCGTTGCGCCGATCACGCATGACGGCAGCGGGCAGCTGCTGAATACCAACGCCGATACGATGGCCGCCGAGATCGCCATTGCTCTGTCGAAGACCTCCGTTGATGAGGCCGATCGAGTGTCGTTGCACTTTGTTTTTGAACATCACGGCGTGCTCATGTCGATCGATGATCCTTCATCGGTCATCCCTGTTGTTCATGCTGATGACGTTGCGGGCCTTGTCGAGCGCGGGGTGATCACCAAGGGCATGATGCCGAAGATCACGAACGCCGTGCGCGCTGCCGGCGCAGGCGTTGACGTCGTCATCCAGCATGTTGATGACTGTGGCACAATGACTGGAACGCGCGTCGTATGATCGATCTGCTCAAACAGCTCATTGCCACGCAGTCCTTCTCGCGTCAGGAGGACATGACGGCCGACATCATCGAAGAGGTGTTACGCACAGCCGGACGTCCGGTGTTGCGTCTGGGTAATAACGTTGTTTCGATTCCGGAGCGCGATGCTCGCCCCCTGTGGCTGCTGAACTCGCATCACGATACGGTTCAGCCAGGGGGCGGATGGACGCACGATCCGTTCATGCCGACGGTCATCGACGGACGCCTCTATGGTCTGGGCTCGAACGATGCCGGCGGCGCTCTTGTGATGATGCTCGCGGCCTACCTGCATATGTCGGCACAACCCGACACGCCCGTGCAGTTTGCCTTTGCAGCAACGGCAGAGGAAGAGGTCAGCGGTGACGGTGGCATGGCCCTTCTCACGCGTGAGGTTTTCACTACTCATCCACTTTCCTGCGCTCTCGTTGGCGAGCCAACGCAGATGCAGATGGCTGTGGCTGAAAGGGGGCTCATGGTGCTCGACTGCACATGGTACGGCCGGACGGGTCACGCGGCCCGCAAGGAGGGCATCAATGCCATCTACGCCGCCCTTGCTGACATCGAGTGGTTCCGCACGTTTCAGTTTGCCGATACCAATGGCGACCTCGGCGAGGTATCCATGACCGTCACGCAGATCAATGCCGGTACGCAGCACAACGTCGTCCCCGACGTGTGCACGGCCGTGGTTGATGTGCGTGTACCCGGCTCGCATACGCACGAGGATGTGCTGGCGATCATCCGCGAGCATGTGAGCTGCGACTGCCAGCCCCGTTCCATGAGGCTGCGCTCATCGGCGATCTCTCTCGACCATCCGCTCGTGCAGGCCGGCATCGCGCTTGGCATGCAGACCTATGCCAGTCCGACGATGTCCGATCAGGCGCTGCTGCCAGTGGGCGTGCCGTCGCTTAAGATCGGTCCGGGCAACAGCGCACGCTCGCACACGCCCGACGAGTGGATCGGCATTGACGAGGTAGAGTCGGGCATTGCCACGTTCATTCACCTGCTTGAAGCAACCATGCGGAGTCTGCAATGAAGCCATGGGATAAAGGGGCTCCTATCGATGCGCTGATGGAGTCGTTCACTGTTGGACGTGACCGCGATGTCGATACACGTCTTGCCCGTTGGGATGTGGTCGGCTCCATTGCCCATGCGGAGATGCTTGGCGCCGTGGGCCTGATCACCGACGACGAGCGACGTCAGCTTACGGGCGCACTTTCGGACCTACTCGAAGAGATCGATCGTGATGGCATTGTGATCGACCCTAACTGCGAGGACATTCATTCGCACGTCGAGGCCGTACTCACACAGAAGCTTGGTGATGTAGGCAAGAAGATCCACACCGGACGCAGTCGTAACGACCAGGTGCTTGTAGATCTCAAGCTCTTTCTGCGTCACGAACTCCGCAGCACGCGCCTGCGCGTGAAGGAACTCGCGCAACTGCTCATCTCAATGGCCGAGAAGTATGCCAGCGTTGAACTCCCCGGCTACACGCACTTTCAGATCGCCATGCCATCGAGCTTTGG
>CANHFG010000020.1 GCA_947459875.1 Ignavibacteria bacterium | reverse complement strand
CGGAGGGAAACCTGACGGAGGGAAACGCGCTTCGCGCGAGGGAAGCCGAAACGGAGGGAAACCTGACGGAGGGAAACGCGCTTCGCGCGAGGGAAGCCGAAACGGAGGGAAACGCGCTGCGCGCGAGCGATACTTTGTGAAACCAGTAACCTGAAACCTGAAACCCGAAACCTGTAACCTGAAACCTGAAACCCGAAACCTGTAACCTGTAACCTGAAACCTGAACCATGGACCGTCAATCAATCATTGGAATCGTTCTCATCTCACTTGTCGTGGGAATCTGGGTGTTCATGCAGCAGCCGGGCAAGCAGCCGGTGGCGCAGCCGAAGAGCGCTGTTACGGCAAAGGCCGTTCTTTCTTCTGCGCAGGGTAGTGATGCATCGCCGGTGCGGTTTCGTCCGGCACCGCAGCGCACGCTCACGGTGGTAACGCCGCTGTACACGGTGCGTCTGAGCTCGCGTGGAGCAACGGTGCGCTCTTGGAAGCTTGCCGACTATACGCCGTGGTACCGTCAGGAGAATCCGGCGGCACGGGTGGATCTGGTGCAGCCGGGTGCACACGAGTTTGGCTTCTGGTTTCTTGCCAAGTCAGATACCATCGGGTCAGGGGGCGTGATCGATACCGTAAAGGCCATTGATGTGCCCTTTAGCTTCGACGTCAGCACGGACCGTCTGGACGTGAAGGCAGGGGATTCGCTTGTGATCACGGCCACGGCCGAGACGGAGTTTGGTGGACGTATTGTGCGAACGTATCGATTTGCGGCTGACCATTACGATGTGATCGCCAGGCTGCAGATGAGCGGTTTTGAATCTGTTCTTCACAAGCGTGCGCAGCATGTGAACGTCGAATGGCGCGGTGGCATCCGCTATCAGGAACAGAGCAGCGTTGACGAGTCGAACAACGCTACCGGTATCCTCTCCGAGGCCGGCAGCATCACGGAATTCGAGGCAGAGTCGTTCACCGACACGCGTCGTGACACGTCCATGGCCGCCGTTGATTTCGTGGCGACGCGCTCGAAGTATTTCGCCGTGGCGATCATGCCCGAGTCCGGCTTCAGGGGTAAGGCCATCGTCAGCGGTATCAAGATCGGTCTTCCCGACGAAGGTGTCATGGAACGCTATGGCGTGGGCCTGCAGGCGCCCCTTGCCTCTGGTAGCGGCGGTGTAACGTCCCGACTTTACGTCGGCCCCATGCAGTACGACACGCTCAATGCCTATGGACTGACGGGCATCATGAATTTTGGCTGGAAGTGGATCGTCAAGCCCATCGGCGAATACTTCATGCTGCCAACGCTGAAGCTGATTCACCTGGGCATCCCGAACTACGGCATCGCGATCATTCTCTTTGCGCTGCTTATGAAGCTTCTGCTCTACCCGCTGAGCATTGGCCAGATGGAGTCGGCCCGCAAGATGCAGCTGGTTGCGCCCCTCATCGCTGCCGCGCGGGAGAAGTATCCCGAAGACATGACGCGGCAGCAACAGGAGACCATGAAGGTCTATTCGGAGTATGGAATCAATCCGGCAGGGGGCTGCCTGCCCCTTGTGCTGCAGATGCCGTTCCTCTATGCGCTTTATTCGGTCCTCAACCTCAATATCGATCTGCGTCAACAGGGCTTTCTGCCGGTGTGGCTTACCGACCTCAGTGTGCCGGATGTGATCCTGTCGCTGCCGTTCAAACTGCCACTGTTCAATATCGACCAGTTCTCTGGTCTGGCGCTTCTGATGGGCGCTACTCTGTTCGTGCAGCAGAAGCAGGCCATCACCGACCCGCGCCAGAAGGCCATGGTCTACCTTATGCCCGTCATGCTTACGCTGATGTTCTCCTCGCTGCCATCGGGCCTGAACCTCTACTACTTCGTCTTCAACGTTGTAGCCATCGGTCAGACCATCTGGCAGAAGAAGTTTTCGAAGAACCAGCTCACACTGGCAGACCTGAAGAAAATGCCCAAGAAGGAGTCCTGGCTGCAGCGGAAAATGCGTGAAGCTCAGGAGATGGCCCAAGCTCAGGGAAAGAGTATACCCGGACAGCAATTCAACAAGTCGACCGGGAAGTCATCCAGGGGTGATCAGGAGCGTCGCCCAAAGGGTAAACGCTGATTCGCCATTGAAATCACCGGGCGGCGCTTGTTTGCAAAGCTTCACACGCTATTTTAGGCAGTCGTAAAAATGACCAATCAATCACCGTTATATCACCAGTTCCTGAAAGGGGCTTTCATGAAGTCTCGCTTTACCATATCAATGCTTGCTGTGGCATTGATCGCATTGATGGGTTCGGTATCCGCCAGCGCGCAAAACACGTACGACCGTATCTCGGTCGTCGAACAGTTCACCAGTGCAACATGTCCGCCATGCGTAGCTGCCGGTCCCGTGATGGGCCGCGTGATCTCGCTTGCCAACGGTTCGGTATCGGTCCGCTATCACATGAATTTCCCTGCGCCGGGTGATCCATGGAACGTCGCGAACCCTGCCGAAAACGCTTCACGTCAGACGTTCTATTCGGTGACCGGAATTCCGACAGCGCGCGTTAACGGTAAGGCCACTGTTGATCCACGTAACGAGGCGTTGCTGACACAGTCGATCAGCGCGGACAACGCCGCCAAGGCACCATTGAAGATCACGGTCACACAGGCCGGCACAGCCGTCAAGGTCAAGATCGAAACAAACATCGACCTCAAGTCGCACAAGCTCCAGGTGGCGCTTGTTTCACGCAGGACCGTCCTCGAGAGCCTTCCGGGAAGTCTCCCAAACTCTAACGGCGAAACAGAGTTTGGTGATGCCATGGTCGACATGATGCCAAACGCAGCGGGAACGGCACTTTCGATGGATGCCAACAGCAGCAAGGAGTTTGACTTTACGTTTAATCAGGGCCAGGGTGACCTTTGGCCGGTTGGTCAACAATATGTCATCGCCTTTGTTCAGGCCAATTCGTCACGTGAAGTGCTTCAGGGCGGTACCAATCTCAACGAGGTCTTTGCCCGCCTTGAGTTCAAGGGTACCAAGTGGCAGTACATCGGTAAGGGTGAAAAGAAGACCGCATCGATCACCGTCTCCAACCCTGGTAAGGAAGCAATGGAGGTCGAGCTGTCGGTGGCAAACGGACAGGCACTCGTCGATGCCGGCTGGCAAGTGGCGCTGAGCGAAGAAATGATCGCTCTGGCTGCCGGTGCAAGCAAGACCATCACGGTGGCCGCAACGGCCCCATCTTCAGCTTCTTTCGCAAGCATCGTGCTCAATGCAAAGCCGATCAACGTGGCTGGCATTCCGCGCGATGGTTCGGTCGAACACGGATACCTGACGCAAGGCACTCGCGTAGCCGTGTGGTCCGGAATCTCGGGCGGTGCAGCCGGACAGTTCGTGTCGGCGGCGCAGACAACACACGCCGAGGATGCCGCATACATCCCGGCAACCGAAGAGGCCCTTCAGGCATTCCCACCGACGGAGTTCGACGCCGGTGTGTTCTGCGTAGGTGTTGACGGACGCTTCAGCATCCCTGGTGTTGCTCAGCTTGCTCTGCTTATGACCACACAGGGCAAGGGTGTGTACGTTGCTGCTCCGATGGGTATCTCGGTTGCGACAAACCCCCAGAACCAGCAGTTTGCCGGTTATCCTGAAGCCAATGCGTGGTTCACGGAAACACTCGGTCTGAGGCTCCAGGGCACGGGTCCGGTTGCTCGTTACACGGGTAACACGCTCACGCCATACACGCTCAACGGAGTTGGTTCTGAGCCCCTTGGTCAGACAGACAAGAACGCTGCTGCTACGTGGAACCTGAACCGTCCAACGCAGAACTGGCCATTCTACTGCGAAGTGCAGGATGTGTTCTCGATCAATGCCGGTTCAAAGTCGGTATCGTGGGCATACTCTGACAACAAGAACACCAACATCGTCGGCATTCGCTGCGAGAACAGCGGTCAGGGCCGCGTGGTATACTCGTCATGGGGCGTAGAGCACATCAACGACGCGAACGCTCGTAGGACGCTCATGCAGCGCATTTTGGATTATCTCATGCCAGCAGGTGACCGTCCGGTGATCAGCGTCAACAACACGTCGCTGAACTTCGGCTCTATCAATGCCGGTTCGACCAAGGACATGACCTTCTCGATCACAAATACAGGCAAGGCAAACCTGGAGATCTCCACCATGACCATCACCGGCGCCGGCTCTGCAGCCTTTGCGGTGACGGCAGGTGGCGTATCCGGCACGAACGTTGTGATCGCGCCAAACGCCAGCCGCACAGTCACGGTGCAGTACGCACCAACGGCAGCCGGTACATCGTCGGCCAACCTGGTGATCAGCAGCAACGACAGCCCAGTAACGATTCAGCTTCGCGGCTCGAGCACGACCACGTCGGTCGAGACGGATGTCGTTAGCGAGACCGGTGCCATCGGCATGACGCTGGTCGGTGCAAATCCTGTCAGCACGTCATCGGCCATCCGCGTTCGCGCCGCTGGCGACATCCGCGTTTCGGTGGTCAACGCTGCCGGCCAGGAAGTTGCTACGCTGTTCAACGGCATGGTCAACGGTACGGAACTGGTCAACGTCGATGCATCGATGCTGACATCGGGTGCTTACAACGTGGTTGCATCGAACGGTGCTGACCGCGCAACACTCTCCGTGGTTGTTGCCCGCTAAGTCACGTAAGACTCAACAGAAAAGGGCCGTCCGGCATTTGCCGGACGGCCCTTGTTGTTTCAGAGTTGTTCTCTGCTGATGCGGCGCGCGGGGATCAGCCCCCTTCCTTACCGACTAGCGTTTGTAGCGATATTTAGCATTCCCCGGTAGACCGCTGCGAAGCCGGTAATCGCCAAATCCCGACGTGTCCTCGAAGGTGAACATGATATTGTTGGCATAGATCCAGCGTACGATGCGTGATATACCGTTCGGACTCATGAAACGCTCGGTGGTAAGGGGCTCACCATAGACGATGAACACACGCCCCATGTCCGTAAGCCATCCTTCGTTGTACGATTTGAAGCGCTTATTGGCTTCGTCGATGCGCGAGTAATACTCGTCGAATGCCTCGTTGCGGATCGTTCCCGGAGATGGGTCCAGCCCCCTCCAGAATTCCTCGAACAGCGTAAGCGCCTCTCCCTCGGAGGGGGCAGCCAGGATCGCATCGATCTGTCCCTGGTCGGCCACGTAGATGAGCTGCTTGGCGGCCTTCTTGAGATCGGCCAGAACATCTCCGGCAAAGGTCCGCGGGACCACGTATGAGCGCGAGGCAATGGCGTCGGTGCGTGTGGTGTCGGCCTGACCCGATGCGTCGACCGGGTGGGCCGTGATCCGCAGCGTGTAGGTGCCGGGCAGGAGCCGGCCATCGATGCGGAGAGGAAAGAAGCTCTGCGTGGCGATACGCTCGCAGTTGACCACGTCGCCCTGACCGCTGGCTGCCACACGTCCGTCCGAACGCGTGAGCTTCCACTGGTGGCGGACGGAACAGGGCTGACCGCTGATGTAGGTCTCGAGAAAGACGAACAGCTGCATCTCGCTGGACCAGGCAACATCGCCCACGAACGGCGTAATGGCGTAGCGTCCACCGCGCTGCTCGATCTGACTGACGTACATCGGGCTGCTGAGCTCCACGCTCGAACCGAAGAACTCCGGCACACGCACGTCAATGCTGCCGGCATGGTCCTTGCGTCCGAATGCATCGGCAACCACGGTCTCGACGGTGTATCGGCCACTCCGGAGCGCAAAGCGCCGTACGCTATTGTCAGACTTACCGGTTGTGCCACGTGAGACGCTGTAGGACTCTTCTAGAATCGATCGTTTCGATGTTGTGTCGATGATGCGCCTACCGGCCGAATCCCGCACGGTGATCGACACGGAGTACTCGGCGAGCATCTTGCCGTTGTATGCATTGAACTGCAAGAGCTGATAGGGAACCGAGACGTACAGATCCACCCGAGCAGCGTCACCGAACTGCGAGCCGCGCAGTACGATCGCATCAGCCAGTACGCGGGCAGCCGTCGCATCGGGCGGCTGCTGTGCCAGCACCGGTAGCGACAAGGCGCTGCCAAGGGTGATCACAAGCGATGAGGCGGCTTTCATGGGGCTCACAAACGGATGTGCCAGTGTTCGAGTGCCTCGCGCTCTAGGCGCTCGCGGTCGTCCGGATGGGCAATGGCCACCAGAGCACGTGCACGCTCACGGATCGTGCGTCCGTGCAGCTGCGCAATGCCGTACTCCGTCACCACGTAGTGAACGTGTGCCCGCGTGGAGACCACGCCGGCGCCCGGTTTGAGGAGTGACGTGATACGGGCGATGCCGCCGCTGGTGCGTGACGGCAGGGCGATGATCGGCTTGCCCCCTGCCGAGCGCGCGGCACCACGCATGAAGTCTACCTGTCCACCAACACCGGAGTAGGGAATCGGACCGATAGAGTCGGCACATACCTGACCCGTGAGGTCGACTTCGATGGCGCTGTTGATGGCCGTCACGCGCGGATTACGCTGGATCGTGGCCGGATTATTGACGTAGCCCACGTCGAGCATGGACACGGCCGGATTGTCGTCGATAAAGTCGTAGAGCTTCTTGGAGCCCATCACAAACGTTGCCACGATCTTCCCCGGATGAACGGCCTTGTGCTCACCGGTGACGATGCCCTTTTCGATAAGAGCGAGCAGTCCGTCGCTGAACATCTCGGTGTGGACGCCGAGGTTGCGGTGCGACGTGAGCTCGTGCAGCACCGCATCGGGGATCGCGCCGATGCCCATTTGCAGGGTCGCCCCGTCCTCGACCAACGAAGCCACATGACGTCCGATGCCATGTTCGATCTGGCCCAGCACCGGGGGCTGCACTTCGAAGATCGGTTCATCGACCTCGACCATGTAGGTGAGCTTGTCGCGATGCACAAGCGCGTCTCCGTGTGTGCGTGGCATCTGCGGGTTGATCTGAGCGATCACGATCCGCGCACTATGCAACGCCTCGTGTGCCGCCTCCACCGTTACGCCGAGCGAGCAGAATCCATGGGCGTCAGGGGGCGAGACGTTGATGAGCGCTGCATCAATCGGAAGAATGCCCGAGCGGAATAGCTCCGGGATCTCCGAAAGAAACACCGGCGTAAAGTCGGCGCGACCCTCGCGGATGGCCTGGCGCATGTTGCCGCCGATGAACAGGCAGTTGGCGCGGAAGTTCTCGGCATACTCCGGTTCGGCATACGGGGCCGGACCCTCGGTGTGCATGTGAACGATCTCGACGTTGCGCAGGCGCGGTGCCTGCCGCATGAGTTCACGGATAAGTGTCTGCGGCGCAGCCGCCACAGAGTGCAGGTAGAGCCGATGTCCGGATTGGATTGCTGCTATGGCTTCTTCAACCTTGACGATGCGGCCCACATTGACTCCTGATGATCAACAAAGCACAAACATACTGTTTGGTATTTTTGCAGATGCACAAGGGGAACCTATGGAACTGAAGAACATTGCCTTTCTCATCGTTCTGCTGGCAGCAGCAGGCATCTTTGCCCGCAATGCCTCACGGCTGATCGCATGGCTGAACGTTGGTAAGCCCGATAATCGGTTCGACAGGATCCCGGAACGCCTGCGCACGACACTCGTCGTGGGCTTCGGACAGAGCAAGATCCTGCGTGATAGGGTCGCCGGCCCCATTCATGCCGGTATCTTCTGGGGCTTCCTCGTGCTGCTGTTCTCGGCAGCCGAAATGATCCTGGAAGGACTTAACGACGCATGGTCGTTCAACTTCCTCGGCCCCGTCTACTCGGTGATCACGATCCTTACAGACATCTTCTGCCTGCTGATCATCGTCGGCACGATGATGTCACTCTGGCGCCGCTACGTCACCAAGGTCAAGCGCCTGCAGGTAGAGGCCGAAAAGGTCGAAGCCGGCATGATCCTGCTGACGATCTTCGGCATCGTTACCGCGCTGCTCGTGCAAAACTCCCTGCGCGCCCCGGTGCACGGTGAAGACTTCTCATGGGCGGTGCGTCCGGTGGCGCATCCGCTTGGTAAGGGGCTGGCAGCAGCCCTCGGTGGCGGCGCGGAGATCGCCTTCCACGTAGCCTTCTGGATGCACGCGCTGCTGATCCTGGCGTTCATGAACTACCTGCCGTTTTCCAAGCACCTGCACGTGCTAACGTCGATTCCCAACGTATTCCTTGGCCCCCTTGAGCCAACAAATGCCATGGCGCCGATCAACTTCGAAGAAGAAGGCGTCGAGAAGTTCGGTGTGGTCGACATCGAAGATCTCTCCTGGAAATCGCTGCTCGATGGATATACCTGCACGCACTGCGGACGCTGTACAAGCGTCTGTCCGGCCAATCAGACCGGTAAGGTGCTCGACCCGCGCGGCATCATCGTGGCGATCCATGACCGTACGATGGACAAGGCCCCACTGATCCTGAAGCAGCAGCAAGGGGGCGAGCTGACGGCCGAGGAGCAGGCCGTATGGGACAAGAAGCTCATCGGCGATTACGTCTCGCCCGATGCCCTGTGGGCCTGCACAACATGCGGCGCCTGCATGCAGGAATGTCCGGTGAATATCGAACACGTGCCGGCCATCGTTGGCATGCGCCGTTCGATGGTGATGATGGAATCGCAGTTTAATGACGAGTCAGCCCTGCTGCCGGACATCTACGGCAACATGGAAACCAATGCCGTGCCGTGGGGCGGATTCGGTCAGGCCGACCGTGCCAACTGGGCCGACGGAATGGGCATCAAGACGGCGGCCGAAGACGCCTCGATGGAAGTGCTCTTCTGGGTCGGCTGTGCCGGTTCCTACGACGAGCGTGCAAAGAAGACCACCAAGGCCTTTGCCGAACTCATGCAGATAGCCGGCGTGGACTTCCGCATCCTCGGAACGGAGGAGAACTGTACGGGCGACGTCGCGCGCCGCACCGGTAATGAGTACCTGGCCGACATGCTGACGAAGACCAACGTGGAGACCTTCCAGCGCTACAACGTGCAGAAGGTCGTGGCCACGTGTCCGCATTGCTTCAACAGTCTCAAGAACGAATACCCGCAGTACGGCTTCAACGCCGAGGTCATCCACCACACGCAGTTCATCAAGGAGCTCGTCGACTCCGGACGTCTGAAGGTAGACCGTTCGAAGCTCTCGAAGGAAACCGTGACGTATCACGATTCCTGTTATCTGGGTCGCTACAACGACGAGTACGAAGCACCGCGTGCTACACTGGAGAACGTGCCCGGTCTGACCATTCTCGAACCGGCCCGCGCCAAAGACCGCGGTCTGTGCTGCGGCGCCGGCGGCGGCCGCATGTTCATGGAAGAACACGTGGGCGACCGCGTCAATGTGGTCCGCACCAATGAACTGCTTGAGACCGGCGCGTCAACGATCGCCGTCAACTGTCCGTTCTGCACGACCATGATCACCGACGGCGTCAAAGCCGCCGATAAGGCCGATAGCGTAACGGTGAAGGACGTAAGCGAGATCCTGCTGGAGATAGTTAGGTGATTGGTTTTAGGTTTTAGGTTTTAGGTTTTAGGTTTTGGGTACACAAGTGGGATTGGCACACGATGTGTTATCTACCTGTGGATGATTTCGACACACCCAACACCTACCACCCAACACCCAAAACCTCACACCTCAAACCACTCTCGTACTCATCGCAAACTGCTTTGCCAGTTGCTCGGTGAGGCCGATGCGATTAAAGCCTTCGACGACCGTTTCGTTCGGGGTCGGCAGTGAGCCGCGCTTGAAGAGCTCATACATTTCGATGATGCTCGTGGCGATGGCATCGACGTCGTTGGGGTTGGTGATCCATGCAGCCCCATAGCGCTCGGCGTCTTTGCGCAGGGCGCCGTCGGGCACACTCACCAGAAGGGGCTTGCGGGTACCGAAGTACTCATAGAGTTTAGCACTTGAGATCGTGTCGGCGTTGCGCGTGTTGCCAACCATCATCCAGAGAGCGTCGCTGTCTGTGAGCATGCCAACAGCTTCGCGATGGGCGCAGTAGCCATGATCGGTGATCAGGTCGGCAATTCCCATGCGTTGCGCGGCCTTGCGATACTCATCGCGCAGCAGACCGACGAAGTGCAGGTCAAGCGGAATGTCAGGGCGTGACGCGCGAAGCTTTTTGATGGCCTTGAAGAACGGGATCGGCGTAACCACGTCGTAGAAAATGCCCGAGTACGTCAGGCGAAACTTGCCATCGTGCCGGCGTGTGGTGGGCGCCATGGCCAGATCCTCGGGATCATATCCGTGCGGGATGATGACCACTTCTTCCGACGTCAGAAAGTCATGACGTCGGATCAGATGCTCCTTGATGCGGCGGTTGGTGACCGTTACGCGGGAGGCAACCAGCAGCACTTCACGCTCGAGCTGCTGATGCTTGTGTGAGTGCCAGAAGGTCGGGTAGAAGTGGAACTGATTTCCGAACCACAGGTCACGATAATCAACCACCAGCGGGATGCCTGTTTCATGACTCAGCTGGGCGGCGGCCGTCATCGTTGAGAACGGCGGCCCGCTGACGAAGATCACGTCGAACTCATGCTCCTTCACCAGCTGCCGTCCGAGCTCCAGTGCCTGCCTGGACCAGGCCTTCTTGTTGTCGGGCACATAGAACGTGTCACTGGCCTTGCGCAGGATCTTGCGGAAGAACTCACGTGGCATGGCAACCGTACCCTTGCCCTTGAGCTTGGCATTGATATCAGCCCCCTGCGTGCGATGGATCACCACATCGCGTCCCTCGAGCTCTTCAAGCATCGAAGGATCATGGGCGTAGTATGCCACCGGACCAGTCGTGATCACATGCGGCTGCCAGCCCGAATCCGGCAGGTACTTGACGAATTTCGTAACGCGCTGAACGCCGCTCAGCCCCATGGGCGGGAAGTAGTAGGCAAAGACGAGAACCGAAAGCTGATGCATCGCTGTGCTTACACTATCACCAGTTCTCGTGGAGCCGTCGTGAGGATGTTCGGACCCTTCGGAGTAATCACCACATCATCTTCGATGCGCATGCCGAACTTGCCCGGCAGGTAGATGCCCGGCTCGATCGTCACGACGCAGTTCGTGGGAAGGGGCTCCTTGGTATTCACACTCGAGACGCGCGGGTTCTCATGCACCTCGTAGCCAAGGCCGTGTCCGAGAGAATGGCGGAAGTTCTCGCCGTATCCGGCACGGGCTATCACTGAACGCGCGGCTGCGTCGAGATCCGAGGCGATCACCCCGGTCACGGCGGCATCGAGTGCGCACATGTGTGCCTGATAGAGCACGGCGAACACGTCGACGACCTTCTGAGAGGGAGTGCCGACGCAGAACGTACGCGTCATGTCACTGTAGAGTCCGTTGACGCAGCAGCCGAAGTCCACCGTGATCACATCGCCCGACTTGATAACGGCATCACTGGCGCGTCCATGAGGCATCGCCGAGCGTGCACCGGCCACGACGATGATGTCAAAGGCATCCTTCTCTGATCCCATCTCGCGTGTGGTGGTTGCCAGAAACGTGGCCACGGCACGCTCGGTCATTCCCGGACGTACCATGCCGAGCATTTTCTCATACGCGCGGCTGGCCATCTCAGCGGCGGCACCGATGCTGGCGATCTCTGCCGAACTCTTTGGCAGCAGGAGTGCGTCTACCAGACCTGGAAGCGCCGTCAGGGTGGCCCCCTTCAGCTGCTTCTTCATGTGCAGAAAACCAGCATGTGTATGGCGTCCGGGGTCGAAGCCCACGGACTTCCACGACGAGGTAGCACCCGAGCGCACGAGTGCGCCCCAGGGGTCGCGGTCGATCAGCACTTCGAGTCCATCATGGCGGACAAGTTCCTTGCGCACCTGCACATCGTAGAGATCATTCGTAACAAAGAAGAGCTTCTTCTTGGTCACCACCACCAGGGCCGATGAGCCGGAGAAGCCCGTGATGTAGCGAATGCTTGGGAGGTGAGTGATCACGTACGCGTCGATCGCATGCGTGCGCAAGAGCGCACGGATGTCCGCAAGACGAGCTTCGTTGACGGCACGTTGGGAGGTTCTTGCCATGGTATCAGCGCGTGTAGTAGTTCGGAGATTCTTTGGTGATGATGATATCATGCGGATGCGACTCGCGCAGTCCTGCAGCCGTCATGCGCACAAACTGCGCGTCGGACTTCATTTGCTCCAGCGAGCTGCAGCCGCAGTAGCCCATGGCGGCACGAAGTCCACCCACGAGCTGATACAGCGTGTCGGCCACCGGGCCCTTGTAGGGCACACGACCCTCGATACCCTCCGGAACCAGCTTTGCGATCTCGTCTTCCACATCCTGGAAATAGCGATCTGCCGAACCCTGTCCCATGGCACCCAGAGAACCCATGCCTCGGTAGGTTTTGTAGGCCCGACCCTCCAGGAGGATCTTCTCGCCCGGTGACTCTTCGTGTCCGGCTAGCATGCCCCCGACCATCACCGTGTCAGCACCGGCAGCAATGGCCTTCGGCACATCACCGGTCTGTTTGATCCCACCGTCGGCGATCACCGGGATGCCATGCCGTGCCGCGACGGAAGCCACGTTCATGATGGCTGTGATCTGCGGCACTCCAACGCCGGCAACCACGCGTGTGGTGCAGATCGATCCGGGGCCGATCCCGACCTTGACGGCGTCGGCTCCAGCATCGATCAGTGCTTCGGCACCCTCGGCGGTGCCGATGTTTCCGGCCACGACGTTCAGCGAGGTGTACTTGGCCTTGATGGCGCTGACCATGGTGATGACGCCCTTGGTGTGACCATGGGCCGTGTCGACCACGACAACGTCCACACCGGCCTCTACCAGCGCGTCGACGCGGTCCATCGTATCGGCAGCGATGCCAACACCGGCACCTACGCGAAAACGCCCTAGCTCATCCTTGGCAGCACCCGGGTGTTTCTGCTTCTTGGAGATGTCCTTGACGGTCATCAGTCCAACGAGGTGTCCCGAGGCGTCGACGATCGGTAGCTTTTCGATGCGATGCTCGTGCAGAACCTGCTCGGCATCCTCCAGCGTCGTCCCGACCGATGCCGTGATGAGGCCTTCGCTGGTCATGATCAGATCGATAGCATCATCGGCGTTGCGCGCAAAGCGCAGATCGCGGTTGGTGACAATGCCAACAAGTTTATTATCCTCGTTGATCACAGGAAAGCCGGAGACGCGGTAGCGCGCCATGAGCTCGCGTGCATCACGCACCGTATCGGTGCGACGCATCGTGATGGGCTTGCGGATCATGCCGCTCTCGGAGCGCTTGACGCGGTCGACCTCTTCGGCCTGGCGCTCGATGGACATGTTCTTGTGAATGATGCCCATGCCACCTTCGCGTGCAATGGCGATCGACATGGCCGATTCGGTGACCGTGTCCATGGCCGCACTGATGATGGGGATTCGCAGCGTGATTCCGCGCGTGAGCTTGGCGCTGGTGTTTGCATCCCGCGGAAGGGTTTCAGAGTACCGCGGAACTAGCAGGACATCATCGAATGTGATGCCTTCGGAGAGAATTTTTTCGCTTCGCATGGGCAAAAATACGGCACGCATCGAATAGAGTCGACCATAAAAAAGGGGCTGTGCATAACACACAGCCCCTTGATCAAAATTTCATGTCAATGCTGTTATGCACCTTCGCGCATCATCCGTGCGGCGCGCATGCGGGCGGCCGCCCAGGCCGCTGCCGTGCGCGCTGTCTCGCGCGCATGACGGTCATGACCGGTGTTGGACGCGGCATGCTGCTTGTTGTATTCGTTCTCGAGGGCATCCACGTCGATGGACGAAGCCGGGACAAGTTCCTGCACGATGATGTTAACGTTGTTCTTGAGCACTTCAACGAATCCTTCGCGTGAAGCGAAGTACGAGACGTGATTATGCTCATCCTCGATCCGAATCACGCCGGCCTCAAGGGAGGAAATGATCGGAGCGTGATTATACAGGACCTGAAAGGGGCTGTGTGCTCCCGGCACGCTGACGGCCAGCGCCTTGCCTTCGTAGGCTGTCTGCTGCGGCGTGACGATGCTGACGTTCAGTGTATGGTCTGCCATGGCTTAGCCCTGCGACTTCTTGTGGGCTTCCAGGACTTCGTCGAGCGTTCCCTTGTAGCTGAAGAATGCCTCTGGAACATCGTCGACATCGCCGTCGAGAATGGCCTTGAAACCGGCGATCGTGTCGCTGATCTTGACGTAGCGTCCTGGGAATCCCGTGAACTGCTCGGCAACGTGAAATGGCTGCGAGAAAAAGCGCTGAATCTTGCGGGCGCGGTACACGGTGACCTTGTCCTCGTCCGAGAGCTCGTCCATACCAAGGATCGAGATGATATCCTGAAGGTCCTTGTAGGTCTGCAGGATCTTCTTTACACGCGTTGCCGTCGTGTAGTGCTCGTTACCGATCACCAGCGGGTCGAGGATGCGTGACGTTGAATCCAGAGGGTCGACGGCCGGATAGATACCCAGCTCGGCGATCTGACGGCTCAGCACCGTCGTCGCGTCAAGGTGAGCGAATGTATTTGCCGGAGCAGGGTCGGTAAGGTCGTCAGCAGGAACATACACGGCCTGCACCGAGGTGATCGATCCGCGATCGGTCGAAGCGATGCGCTCCTGCAGGGCACCCATTTCCGTTGCCAGTGTTGGCTGGTAACCCACGGCCGATGGCATCCGTCCAAGAAGAGCAGATACTTCAGATCCGGCCTGCGTGAAGCGGAAGATGTTATCAACGAACAACAGCACGTCGCGGCCTTCTTCGTCACGGAAGTACTCAGCCATGGTCAACGCCGTAAGAGCAACGCGGGCGCGTGCTCCCGGCGGCTCGTTCATCTGACCGAACACCAGAGCGGTCTTGTCGATAACACCCGAATCGGTCATTTCCACGTAGAGGTCATTTCCTTCGCGCGTACGCTCACCAACGCCGGCAAACACCGAGTATCCACCGTGCTGCTTGGCGATGTTGTGGATGAGCTCCTGGATGATCACCGTCTTGCCTACACCGGCGCCGCCGAAGAGACCCGTCTTGCCACCCTTGGTGAACGGCTCGATAAGGTCGATGACCTTGATACCCGTTTCGAACATCTCCTTCTGCGTTGAGAGGCTGGAGAAGGACGGCGACGGACGGTGGATCGACCAGCGCTTTTCCGTTTTGATCGGCGCCTTCTTGTCGATGCCTTCGCCGAGGACGTTGATCAGTCGACCCAGGACGGCCGGTCCGACGGGAACAGAGATCGGAGCGCCCGTATCCACTGCTTCCATGCCACGCACCAGACCATCGGTAGAATCAATGGCGATGGCGCGAACGCGGTCCTCACCAAGGTGCTGCTGCACCTCGCAGACCAACGTCTCCTTTTCGCCTGTTTCGATCGATGTGCGTTCGACAGCAATGGCGTTCAGCACGGGTGGAATCTGACCATTGGTAAACTCCACGTCGACGACGGGGCCAATGACCTGTACGATGCGTCCCTTGTTCATGGTGTTCTCTTGGAAGGGGGCTTGGGAGGATGTTTCTCAAAAAAGTCCAGCAAAAATAAGGACATCGGTTGAATCGTCGGTAGAAAACTCCGCGGAGTTCTCCACAGCCCCTTCAAATCGTGAGTCCATGAACCATCTACTTCGCGGCCTCTTCCGGCAGGTGCGCGATAGCGGGAGACTCGCCGGTTAGGGAACGAAAACGGGGGCATGAATGCCAAGGAAAGCACGTATTTTTGAAGCTGCAACGACCGCAGCAACCCAGGTAACTCCGTCGTTCAGCAACTCCGTCATTCAGTAATTCCGTCATTCAGTAACTCCGTAACTCTCCACACCCCCATGTCCTACATCTACTCCGCCGCCCGAACGCCGATCGGCTCGCTCCTCGGCTCGCTCAGTGATTTTTCCGCCCCGCAGCTGGGTGCCATCGCCATTTCGGCCGCTCTGGAGCGTGCCGGGATCAGCGGCGAGCATGTCGACGAGGTGATCATGGGCAACGTCCTTGCCGGCGGTGTCGGTCAGGCACCGGCGCGTCAGGCCACGATCTATGCCGGACTGCCAAAGTCGGTGCAGGCCATGACCATTAACAAGGTCTGCGGTTCCGGACTCAAGGCCGTGATGCTGGCCGATCAGGCGATCCGCTGCGGCGACGCCCGGATCGTGATCGCCGGCGGTCAGGAGTCGATGACCAACGCCCCGCATGCCATGCTCGACTCACGCAAGGGCGTCAAGTTCGGTAACGCTCGCATGGTCGACCTCATGCAGTGGGACGGCCTGTGGGATGTGTACAACCAGGTGCCGATGGGCGATGCCGCCGAACTCTGTGCCAGCGAGTGCGCCATCAGCCGCGAGTCGCAGGACGAGTATGCCATCGAGAGCTACAAGCGTGCCCAGCATGCGCAGGCTCAGGGCTGGTTCGCCGACGAAATCGTTCCGGTAACGGTCAAGGGGCGCAAAGGTGACGTGATAATCGATACCGACGAAGAGCCGTCGAAGGTCAACTTCGAAAAGCTCACGGCCCTGAAGCCGGTCTTCAAGAAGGACGGAACGGTAACGGCTGCCAATGCCTCGACGATCAACGATGGCGCAGCGGCGCTGCTGATCGCCTCCGAAGAAGCCATCAAGCCCCTTACCCAGCAGGCTCCGCTGGCCCGCATCGTATCGCAGGGATCGTTCGCGCAGGATCCGCTCTGGTTCACCACCTCGCCCGTTGAAGCCATCCGCCGCGTGGTTGCCAAGGCCGGCCTGAAGCTCGAAGACATTGACCTTTTCGAGATCAACGAAGCATTTTCGGTTGTTGCTCTGGCGGCCAAGAATCAGCTAGACATCCCACACGAGAAGATGAACGTGCACGGCGGTGCGGTGGCACTCGGACACCCGATCGGGGCCTCCGGCGCGCGCGTGCTGACAACGCTCATCTATGCCCTCAAGCGCCATAACAAGCGCTACGGTCTTGCCACGCTGTGCATCGGCGGCGGTGAAGCCAGCGCCGTTGTCATCGAAAATCTCGGATAAGACGTGCGTGCTCTGCACGCCCCCTCACACAACTGAATCATACCCTCGAACCAACCAGGAACAGAATATCATCATGGACATGCGCACAGTAACGCTCATTCAAGGCGACGGAATCGGACCGGAAATTTGTCAAAGCGTCATCGACGTCTTCGCAGCGGCGAAGGTGCCGGTGCAATGGGAAATGGCTATGGCCGGACTTGAGGCCATTGAGAAGTTTGGCAACGGCGTGCCTCCGGAGACGCTCGAGAGCATTAAGCGCAATCATGTTGCGCTCAAGGGGCCAACCACGACGCCGATCGCCGGTGGACATAAGAGCGTGAATGTGACGATCCGCAAGGCCCTCGAGCTGTATGCCAATGTGCGCCTTGCCAAGTCGATGCCGGCCGTCGAAACACGCTTCAAGGACGTCGACGTGCTGATCGTGCGTGAGAATATCGAAGACACCTACGCCGGTATCGAGCACATGCAGACGCCGAACGTGGCGCAGTGCCTCAAGCTCATCACCCGTCAAGGTTCGATGGCTGCGATTCGCTACGCATTCGAAGAGGCTCGCAAACTCGGCCGCAAGAAGGTTACCTGCGTACACAAAGCCAACATCCACAAGATCAGCGATGGTCTTTTCCTGAACGTCTTCCGGGAAGTCGCCGCCGAGTATCCGGACATCGAGGCAAACGACATCATCGTCGACAACTGCTGCATGCAGCTGGTGTCGCGTCCTGAACAGTTCGATGTGCTGGTGCTGCCAAATCTCTACGGTGATATTGTCAGCGACCTGTGCGCCGGTATCGTTGGTGGACTTGGTGTTGCTCCGGGCGGTAACATCGGCCGCGACTGTGCCGTGTTTGAAGCCGTGCACGGTTCGGCTCCGGACATTGCAGGCAAGGGGCTTGCAAATCCAACAGCCATTCTGCTGTCGAGCATCCAGATGCTCCAGTACATGGGCCTGATTGGTTACGCCACGGCCATCCAGAACGCTCTTGAGTCGGCCCTTGCCGACGGCGTCAAGACTCGTGACCTTGGTGGAACGGCGTCGACATCAGAGTTCACGGCCGGAATCATTGCCCGACTGAATCTCGAGGGCGTTGAAGACAAGACCATCGATGCCCGCAGTAATGCCGCTGCCAAAGCCCCAACGCTTATCGCCGAGGACTGGCAGCTTGTCGGTGCCGATGTGTTCGTCGAGAACCATGGCCTGCCGGAGATGCCCGAGAAGATCGGACCATTCACGCTTCGCCTGATCTCTAATCGTGGCACCAAGGTGTGGCCGGGTGCTACGCCCGACATTCTGCTGGTCGATCACTTCCGCAACAGATACGTTGCCGAGACGTCTGTGACCCGCGCGGACGTTCTGGCACTCCTGCAGGAACTCACAGCGATGGGCAAGCACTGGTGTCACGTCGAACTCCTCAATCAGGTAGCCGGCGAGGCGCGATACTCAAAAGCACAAGGTGAATGACCGACAGCCGACCACAGACGAAGCAGACCGATGAGCTGGCTCCACCTCGGTGGAAGCGGCTCCTGCTTCTGCTCGCACGGGTCGGCTACGGACTAGTTGCCACGATCGTCGTCACCTGCGCGCTCATCGTCGTTCTTGCGCAGACGAAGATGGCACGCGACTTTCTCACGGCCCGGCTCGTCGAAGTCGTCAACTCCAACATCGCAGGCCGCTTCGATTGCGGTACGATCTGGATCGACGTCTTCCACGGCGTCGTTATCGACCGCCCTGTCCTGCTGGCCAAGGGGCGCCCCTTACTGAAAGCCGAAAAGATCTCCGTGTCGTATGACATTGCGGCTCTCGTCGGGAAGACGCTTGCGATCAATCGTGTCGAACTGACCTCACCGCGCATCGTTCTGCAGCGTGGACAGGACTCGGTCTGGAACATCTCCAGGTTCCTGTTGCCCCCTGACACGACCTCGGCTGCGCCATCGAATATGGTGATCCGCCTGCGTACCGTGTCTATGACAGGGGGCTCGCTGGATGTTGATGACCGGACGCTTGAGCGGCCGACAGACGGCCGCTTCGACCCGATGCATCTCGCACTGCGAAACGTCGAGCTGCGCGCCTCGGCACTGCTCGACCTGGCTGCGCATGACTATATCGTGGGCATCGATCACTGCTCGTTCTACGACCAGCGTCAGGAGCCGCTGAACGTTCTTGAGCTGCTCTTGGCGGCGCGGATCCGTCACGAGGGCGTGACTGTGCCGCTGCTGTCGATCACGACGCCCACGTCGCATCTGAAGCTGAGTGCTTCCGTTGATGGCCTGGATATCGAATCCGACGGTATCGATGGTGAGACATTCCGACGTCACCCCCTGCGGGCAACTGTCGAGGCCGACCGCGTGAACGGACGCGATGTGCTCTTCATCGTCCCTGGATTGGATGTGGTGGGCGACTACGCGCTGCGCAGCACCGTGACCTACAGCGGCGATCGTGTGCTGGTCGATAACATGGACCTGATCGCCGGTGATGGCCGCTTGCGCGGTAGCGTGCTGGTAACCTCGCTGGGTGATCAGTCAAAGCTCGGCCTGGATATCGCGCTGACAGAGTCGAGCGTCCGCTATGAAGACGTGCGCCGGCGTATGCGCTTCATCGGTTTGCCCGAACTGCCGTTTCTTGCAAGATCGTCGGCCAAGTACATCCGCCTGAAGGGACATCCGGCGGACTCGCTGCGCTTCGAGGCAGACATTGACGATCGTCCGGGTCATGTCGTCGGCACCATGACGCTCTACCTTGGTGGTCCGCAGCTGGCATACCGCGCAAGCGTTGACATCACCGGGGGTGAGCCTGCGGTGTTTGCCCCTGAACTCGAACGCTCGTCGATCAATGGCAACTTCGACGTCAGCGGCACGGGCTTTCTGCCGTCCGAACTTTCGGGCGTCTACAAGTTCACGCTCCGCCCTTCGGTGGTGCTTGGTCGCAGCGTTTCGTTTGCTTCCATGGACATGGTAGCAGAACGTCCGGGTGATCTGACCTTCAACGCGGCCGAAGTGCGCTTTGGGTCTGAGCGTCTGGATTCGCTGACAGCGTTTTTTGAAACCGCCGACACACGTTCGATCGATCTTGCCGGTAAGCTTGATCTGTCGAACATGCAGCGGCCGGTATACCAGCTGACCACGTCGTTTACATCCCTTAACCTGGCCGAGCTTCTGCGCGACCAAGCGCTGCCGGATATTCTCAGCGGACAATGCACGGTGGACGGGTCGGGCGCCGAGCTCGATAGCATCCTGGGTCGACTTACCGCACGCATCGACGAGTTTGCGCTGCGTGACCGCGCGCTGCTGCCGTTTGACGTCACGATCGCCAGCAGCCTACAGGGGACTGAACGTCGTGTTGAACTAGTCGCCCCTTTCGGTTCAGCTACGCTGATCGGAAACTTTCTACCCAGCGCCCTCATCGAGGGCATGAGCGACGTGATCGCTGCCGTAGCCGATGAAGTGGGCGTACGGATGCAGCCGTTAAGCCGTCGCCATGAGGCTCGCTATACTCGCAGCAGGGTAGCCCCCTTCATTCCTCTTGATGTGCGCTTCGAAGTGGACGTGCGCGACGTATCTCCGGTGAACATTGCACTCGATTCGATGACCATCTCAACACGTGCACGCTGCCGCGGCCGCATAGCCGGAACGCCTGAGCAGATCGGTGTGGAGTTCGATGAAGTGGAGGTTACTGACCTTCTCGTGCGAGCAGATTCGCTGGTGATCCTTGCCGATCCGACGTCACTTACCGGACGGCTGTCGGTGTCATGGCGGGACTCGCTGGTAACGGTCGACAATGTTCGCCTTCGCGCATCATCAGCGGGCAAGACGTCGATCAATGATCTGCTCATCAAGAAGCCGTCTCTTATGCTTGAAGGGGGCGGGAGTGACTTCCGCCTGCGGGCTGAAGCCGACGTCAACGGCATCGACGCCTATGCGGCGGCAACGGTTGTGTCGGGCGCCGACTCGATGCGTCTGGACGTCGATTCGCTGCACGTGGTTCTCGACGGTAAGAGGGGGCTGGACTGGCGCAGTACGCGCCGCTCATCGATCCGTATCGCTGATGCTGAAATGACCATTAGCAATCTGCTCATCAGGCGTCAGCAGGCCGAACTCGTGGCCATCGACGGACTGATATCGGCCGAGAGGTTCCAGGATCTGCGCGTGCGCTTGTCGGACTTCTCCATACCTGATCTGCGTCGATTCGTCACGCTGCCGGAAGGTCACCCGGTGTCGTACCTCAAGGGTGCAGTATCCAAGCTTGACCTCATCGTGAACGGCTCGTGGAAGCAGCCCGAACATCTCATGCGTGTTGATGCCGACGATCTGACATACAACGGCGAGCTCATCGGGTCGCTGGTGGCTTCGGCTTCCTACCGAGAACAGAACACCGTTGGCACGCTCACCATCCGTAATCCTCGTCTGATGAATGAAAAGAGCGCCCTGATTGTGGCGATCAATCATCTGCCCCTTGACCTTTCGCTGACGAACGTGGATAAGCGCTGGGTGATGGACAAGCCCATCGATATCGACCTGACGGCAACCAATCTTGCTCTTGCTGCCGTTGAACCCTTTCTGCCTGCGGTGGAGAAGATCCAGGGCGTTGGCAACGGGTACGTTACCATCAAGGGCACGCCCCGCGATATTGAGCTGGGCGGACGTGCATGGTTCCGGAATGCCAGCTTCGTGGCCTCTCCGACGAACATACAGTACCGTGCCGACGGGTCGCTTCATCTGGATGGAGCTAAGCTGTATCTCGACACGATCACGGTGCGCAACTATGCGCGCGATCGTCGCAATGGCATCGCCAACGCCGAGGGCACGGTCACCTTTGACGGACTGTCGGTCAAACGTGTCGACTTTGAGGTCCGCTCTCCCGGCATCCTCGTCATGAACAAAGGGTCGCAGGCACGCAATCCAAAGATCTTTGGTGATGTGGTCATTGCCAATGGCAAGGGTGGTCCGATCCGATTCTTCGGTACGCTCGATGAGCCCCATCTCGAGGGAGACGTCGATGTGCTGTTTGCTGATATCGTTTTCCCGCAAGAACGGGAGGGGGCCAAGGCGCGCTACACTTCGTTCATCTACAACCGATCGTCCGACTCGGTCAAGCGCTACAACAGCGTCATGGACATCCTTAAGCAGGACACGGCAAAGCTGGCCGCTACCATGCTCAAGGACGGCCTTCAGGACGTTGGCAAGGTGGTAGAAAACGTTATCAAAACAACAACGGCATCGTTCTCGGACATTCTGCGTTACGACCTCAACGTCTACCTCAAGGGTCGCACGCTCATGACCATGGTCTTTGGCGTGTTCGAGATCCTCATCGCAGACCTCGAGCCCGTGGATGCGACCGTCCCGTTGGTCTTTACGGGTCGCTTCGTTGATAACTCAACCAACCTGCGCGGGCGTGTGCGGGTGAAGGACGGAACCAGTACCTACAAGTTCTATAAGCCGTTCCTTGCCAGTGGCACACTCGACTTTACGCTAGGGGGCTTGTCCAACCCGACGCTCGATCTGACAGCAGTCTACCGCGACAGACGTTTTGTGAATGAACGTCCGGAAGACTTTCGTGTCGAGATCGCCATCACCGGCACAAAACAGAAGCCCATCGCCCGCTGGTCGGTGTACCGTAACGATCGCAAGCAGCAGGGCG
This sequence comes from Ignavibacteria bacterium, assembly GCA_947459875.1. Classification (GTDB taxonomy): domain Bacteria; phylum Bacteroidota; class Ignavibacteria; order Kapaibacteriales; family Kapaibacteriaceae; genus UBA10438. Next base: position 8,805 of record CANHFG010000020.1, on the reverse strand, counting down.
ACTCGGCGAAGATCACCGGTGATGCTCTGATGCTCATTCTTCTTGGCCGCACGCAGGACGAACTCGTCTCCACCGGTCAGGGTAATCTCGTGGGCGAAGTCAACGCCTCACTCTCGGCCGTTGCCACATCCGCGCTCGGCGATCTGCTCAGCGGCATCGGCGGCATTGTTCAAAGCGTGCAGATGGATCTGGGCGCCGAGTTTTCTCAGACCCGACTGACCGTCTCCGGCCAGCTCTGGAGCGACGTGTCCTACCGCCTCACCGGCCAGGTGAGCGACTTTGCCGGCAACAGTACCATTACGGTAACGATCCCGTTCACGGTCATTAACAACTCCGACGCCATGCGCTATCTGAAGCTCGATGTGTCGCGCTCGGTCAACAATACCGGCAACATCACACGCTTCCAGCGGCTCTGGGAAATCAAGTTTGGCGCGCGACTCCCGTAGCGCTTACAGCTCTTTCTGCAGCTCCCGTGCGATCACGATATGCTGGATCTCGCTTGTGCCTTCGTAGATCTCGGTGATCTTGGCATCACGCAGATAGCGCTCGACGAGGTACTCGCGCACATAGCCGTACCCGCCGTGGACCTGGATGGCCTCGAGGGCATTGTGCACGGCCGTCTTTGAAGCATAGAGCTTCGCCTGAGCAGCAGCCTTGATATAGTTCTGGTGCTGGTCCTTCATGTATGCAGCGCGATAGGTCAGCAGACGGGCTGCTTCGAGACGCGTGGACATGTCGGCGAGCTTCATCTGGATGGCTTGAAGGTCGGCGATCGGCTTGCCGAAGGCCTTGCGCTGCGTTGAGTAGTGCAGAGCCGCATCGAAGGATCCCTTGGCAATCCCGAGTGCTTGAGCGGCGATACCGATGCGCCCGCCGTTGAGCGACTCCATGGCGATCTTGAATCCCATGCCGACGCCACCCAGGATCTGATCGTCAGGAACAAACACATTCGTCAGACCGATCGAGCACGTGTCACTTGAGCGGATGCCGAGCTTGTCTTCCTTCAGACCCGGTTCAAAGCCCGGCGTGTTGCGATCGATGATAAAGCACGTGATGCCCTTGTGACGCATCTCGCGATTGGTCTGCGCCATCACCAGGTATGTGCTGGCCGTTGTGCCGTTGGTGATCCAGTTCTTGGTGCCATTGAGAACCCAGCCGCCGTCGACCTTTTCGGCGGTAGTGTGCTGGGAGGTCGCATCCGAACCGGCTTCCGGTTCCGAGAGACAGAATGCTCCGTGCACGACGCCGGTGGCCAGCGGACGCAGCCACTTTTCCTTCTGCTCGTCGTTGGCAAAGGTCTCAAGTCCCCAGCATACCAGCGAGTTGTTCACCGACATTACCACACCCACGGCCGCATCGACGGCGGATATCTCCTCCATCGCAAGCACATAGCTGAGTGCGTCCAGACCTGAGCCGCCCCATTCCGGAGAGACCATCATGCCGAGGAATCCCAGCTCGCCCATCTTCTTGACGATGTCGGTGGGGAATTCACCCGATTTGTCGCGCTCGATCGACGTTGGTGCGACCTCGTCCTTGGCGAACTGACGGGCCGTTTCGCGGATCATCTCGTGGGTTTCGGACAGCTGTAGGTTGAAGCTCATGGCAACGGATGCGATTAGAGTGGTGATGTCAGGGGGCGTGCCGTGCGCAGATGGCGGCGCTGCCGTTCATTTTTTGCTGGCGCAAAACTACGAAACGCATTTGACCGACCGAGAGTTCAGGCTCGAGCAATTGTCCCCAGTACAACGGGACGCTGCGCGCCGGTGACCGAGGGAACATTGCCCGGCAGGCCGTGCCAGGTAAGCCAACCGAGGTAGGCAAAGGCCATGGCCTCTTTTTCGGCCCATTGCAGGTCCACCCGCACCGACCAGGCACTGTCGGCCGATCGTGATAGGGCTTCGATGCGTTCGACAAGGAAGGAGTTCTGCGAGCCCCCTCCGGAGACGATGACCTCGTGTGCCGTCGGAGCATAGCGCTGCAGATGGTCAACCACTGACCATGCCGTCAGCTCGGTGACGGTAGTGACGACGTCTTCCAGCGGCGCAGAAGGATGCGAGTACTTCGTAACCAGACGTCGGAGCTCATCCATCGTAAAGAGCTCACGTCCGGTAGACTTTGGCGGATCGGCCGAAAAGTAACCGATCGTGCGCATCTCATCGAGCATCGGTGGAATCACGCGACCGGATCGTGCTATGGCCCCGTTGGCATCGAAGCCTTTACCAAACGTCACCCGCGCCGCCCCGTCTATCCAGACGTTCCCGGGTCCGCTATCAAAGGCAAGGATCTCGCCGACAGATGCTCCGGCGCGCAGAATGGTCATGTTGGCCATACCGCCGATGTTCAGGGCCACGACGTCATGCTCGGCGCGGTAGGCAGCGTGGTCATAGATCGGCACGAGGGGAGCCCCCTGACCGCCCACGGCCACGTCGGCCGAGCGGAAGTCGTGGATGACAGGCGCGCCCAGCAGGGCAGAGAGCGCCGGGCCGGAGAGTGACTGCCAGGTCGACAGCGGTGGATGGTGCCACAGCGTCTGTCCGTGCACGGCAAAGAACTCCGGTTCCGATCCGTAGCGCGAGCGATGCGCCGATGCGGCGGCGGCAACGGCGCGCGCCAGAAGGAAGGGCAGGTCGGAGAGCTCCTGCATGGTAGACTCGCCGGCCATGGCCGAAAGGATGCTCCGGCGAAGGTCTTCTTCAAAGGGGGCTGACGAAAACGAGACGAGGGAGATCGCATGGCGATCTCCCTCGGTTGAAATGTCGCAGACAGCAATGTCGATCGCATCGACCGACGTGCCCGTCATGATGCCGGCAACCAGCATTACGGCGTCAGGATCAGATCCGACCGGCGAACATCGCCGCTGTCCTTACCGAGATTTACGAGCTGAGGCTTTGACTGGGCTACCTTATCCTGGATGTACATGAGCGCCTTCATCAGGGCTTCCGGACGCGGAGGGCATCCCGATACATACGCGTCGACCGGTAGGAACTGGTCAATGCCCTGCACCACCGGGTACGAGCGGAACATGCCGCCCGTGGACGTACAGACGCCCATGGCGATACACCACTTCGGATCTGGCATCTGATCCCACACCTTCTTGACGACCCACGACATCTTGTAGGTCACCGTTCCGGCAACGATCATAAGGTCGGCCTGACGCGGCGAAAACGAGAAACGCTCCGAACCGAAGCGTGATGAGTCAGCACGCGGCCCACCGAAAGCCATCATCTCGATAGCGCAGCAGGAGATGCCCATCGGCATCGGCCAGAGCGAATTACGCTGAGCCCACGTGATCAGTGATTCAACGGTGGTCGTAACGAATCCGTCGCGAGCGATCTGTTCGTTCAATCCCATTTGAGCGCACCTTTCTTAAGAACGTAGAGGTATCCGGAAAAAAGCAGGATCATGAACAGCAGCATAGACACAAGACCATAGCCGCCGAGTTCCCGGAACTGCACTGCCCACGGATACATGAACACGATTTCGATGTCGAACAAGATGAACATCATCGCCACAAGGTAGAACTTCACCGTAAAGCGCTCGCGGGCGCTCTTGAGCGGTTCCATTCCGGACTCATACGTGGTCAGCTTCGAGCGAGTACTCTTACGCGGACCGAGGTTCTCGGCCAGAAGAATGTTGCTGGCACCAAAGATCAGGCCGATCACGACCATGATCATGAGCGGCACGTAATTGACGAGTGGGTCTGTTGCTTCCATTGCGATTCCTTCTTGGTCGGTGCAAAGATAGGAAGGCGCGTCAATACCCGTCGTAACTTCGCTCCATGTTTTGCTTCGAATGTGGTCCGGTAGCAACCAATTGCTACCTGGTAGGTGATGATCAGACGAAGACGGCCTACCTGGTCGATGCGCCGCATGGTGCCACAGAGCCGGTGCTGCGCGTTCTGAGTGAAAGGGGCTGGCAGCTTGCCGATATTCTTCTTACGCACACACACTGGGATCACACGGCTGACTGCGCAGCGATCAAGCGCCAGACTGGCGCTCGCGTTACGGTGCACGAGGCAGACCTTTACCGGCTGACCGATCCGATGGCGCATACCATCTGGCCCCTTCCCTTTGACATCGAACCCGTCACGGACGTGGTGCTCATCGATGCCGGGACGAGGTCCGTTCGCCTCGAAAGCGGCGTGCAACTCGACGTGCTCTTCACGCCGGGTCACACCGAAGGGGGCGTGTGCTTCGTGGATGTGGAGGGCGGGCGCGTGTTTGTTGGCGACACGCTGTTTAACGGAAGTGTGGGGCGCACAGACCTGCCGGGCGGAGACATGCCGGTGCTGATCAACTCCATCCGAACGAGACTGTTTCCCTTGCCCGATCACTATGTTGCATGGCCAGGTCACGGTCCCGAGACAACCATCGGCGTAGAGCGCCGGACGAACCCTTTTGCAGCACTCGATGCTCGATGAATAACGTTTCATTTTTCCGTCATCATGCCCACACCGACATGCGTCTAGTTTCGCATGTCGCTCTTGGGCTCATGGCCCTGATCCTTGCCGGGTGTTACTCGTTTCGAGGCGGATCGGTGCCGGAGCACATCACTACGCTCTCGATCTCTTCGGTGATCGACCGCAGTGGGTTCGGAGATCCGACATTTCGGGAGTTCGCGACCGATGTGCTGGTGACCCGTTTTCGGAGCGACAACACCGTTCGCCTTGTCGAGGATAACGGTGATGCGAGACTTTCTCCGGTCCTGGTCAAAGTCCAGGACCAGATCGCAGCACTACAGTCGGGGGATCTGGAGGGGAAGCGACGCATCGTCGTCGGTGTCGAAGTTGAGTATTTCGACGCCGTGAAAAACGTGGTGGTATGGAAAAAGACGTTCGAGAACTTCGACGTCTACGATGTCAGCGATCCCACACAGGGACGTCGGCTCGCTGCAGAGCGGGCCATACGACGAATCGCCGACGACGTCCTGCTGGCCATCGTCTCCGACTGGTGAAGCGGTGATGTGACAGACATCATCAATCCACGCTTCGTTCACAGTCCCCAAACCCACCCGTTCATGGAAGATATTCTTCTTGCCGTGTACTTCCTGTCACTCTGCGTGCTGTTCGCCTTTGGTCTGCACGGCCTTGTGATGATCTACTATTACCACAAGACGCAGAAGGTTGCGCACGTCAAGCCAGAGGCTCTTACGCACGACCTGCCGGTTGTGACTATACAGCTTCCGTTCTACAACGAACTGTATGTGGTAGACCGACTCGTCGAGGCCGTCTGTGCCATCGACTATCCGAAGGATCGTCTCGAGATCCAGCTGCTGGATGATTCGACAGACGAAACGGTGGAGATCTCACGTCGGCTTGCCGACCGGTTCAGTGCCGAAGGATTTGACATCAAGCACATTCACCGCACGAACCGTCAGGGATACAAGGCCGGGGCACTCAAAGAAGGCCTGGCTGTTGCCAAGGGCGAGTTCATCGCCATCTTCGATGCCGACTTCGTGCCGAAGAAGGACTTCCTGCGCAAGACGGTTGCATACTTCGCAGACAGTAAGGTGGGCATGGTGCAGACGCGCTGGGAGCATCTGAACGAAGACTACAGTTTCCTGACCAAGGCCCAGGCCCTTGCACTCGACGGACATTTCGTGATCGAGCAGCAGATCCGTCACAAGGCGGGCTTCTTCATCAACTTCAACGGTACGGCCGGCGTGTGGCGCAAGGCAACTATCGAGGACGCAGGAAACTGGCACAGCGATACGCTTGCTGAAGATCTGGACCTCTCATACCGTGCACAGCTCAGGGGTTGGCGCTTTGTCTTCCTGAACGATGTGACCTCGCCGGCCGAACTTCCGGCCGACATCAACTCTCTCAAGACACAGCAGTTCCGCTGGACGAAGGGGGCTGTCGAAACGGCCAAGAAGCTTCTGCCGTCGGTTTGGAAGAGTGGGCTCTCACTCAAGCACAAGCTCGAGTGCACGGTGCACCTGACCAGTAACATTGTGTTCCCGTTCATCATCATGGTTGCGTTTCTGAACGTGCCGATCGTGGTGATCAAGAATGCTGCCGAGTCTTCTCCGTCGCAACTGTTTGGTCTGATGTCGTACAACGATTTCTACAGCATCATGTCCGTGTTCGTGCTTGCGAGCATCTCGACGTTTCTGTTTTACATGTATGCGCAGAGAGCGATTCATCTTGACTGGCAGCGTCGCCTGCTGCTGTTCCCGGTCTTCATGGCCGGATCGATGGGCCTGGCTGTGAATAACACGCGCGCCGTGATTGAAGCACTCATCGGCAAGAAGTCGGAGTTCAAACGCACACCCAAGTTTGCCATTCAGCAGAACAACGATCAGTGGAAGCAAAAGCGATACGTCCAGCGTAAGATCAGCTGGATCGTCATCGTCGAACTCGCCTTCGCGGCATACTTCGTCTTTGGCATTGCCAACTCTGTGCATTACCTGGAGATCGCGGCAATTCCTTTCCAGCTCATGTTCCTGTTCGGCTTCGGCACGGTCGGCATCCTGTCGCTGCGTCACGCTTTGAACCGTTAAAGCCCCTTACCTTTTTACGCGCATGAAACTCTGTACGATCCTACGTAATGGCGAGGAGCGCCTTGGCGTCCTCGTTGGTGACACTGTCGTTGATGTTGCAGCCAGCGGCGTTGCCGGTGCCCCTGCCGATATGCTGACCTATCTGCGAGGGGGCGAAGCAGCCCGCTCTATGGTCGACAGCGTCGTGGCCTGGTACGGTAGTGCCGATGCATCCAGCCGGGCAGCCTGCACTGTTGCAGCAGCCGAGGCGCACTTCTGCGCGCCGGTGCCGCACCCAACGTCGATGCGCGACGGATACGCCTTCCGTCAGCACGTCGAGGCAGCCCGCCGTAATCGCGGGCTTGAGATGATCCCGGAGTTCGATGAGATTCCGATCTTCTACTTTACAAATCATCAGGCAGTGTTTGGTCCGGGCGATATCCATGTTCAGCCCCTTCACTGTCAGCAGCTTGATTTCGAACTCGAATGCGCCATTGTCATCGGCAAAAAGGGTCGCAACATCAAGGCCTCGGAGGCCGACTCCTACATCGCCGGTTTGATGGTGATGAACGACTGGTCGGCACGCGTGCTGCAGATGCAGGAGATGAAGCTTAACCTCGGTCCGGCAAAGGGCAAAGACTTTGCAACCTCGCTCGGCCCGTGGCTCGTAACACTCGATGAACTCGCCGACGTAACCACGTCGACGCCTGCCGGCAACCACTACGATCTTGCCATGAAGTGCGTCATCAACGGTCAGGACGTTTCCACCGGCAACGTCAAGGACATGTCGTGGACCTTCGCCCAGATCATCGAACGCGCCAGCTACGGCGTCACCCTTTACCCGGGCGACGTCATCGGCAGCGGCACCTGCGGCACCGGTTGCTTCCTGGAACTCAATGGCAGCAAAGTTTATGATCCTGCCTGGTGGCTCAAACCCGGTGACGTGGTCACCTGCTCCATCGACCGTCTAGGCGACCTTGTAAATACGGTTGTGCTAGACTAGGTACTGGGTACTGGGTACTGGGTACTGGTCGCAGCATGCTGCGACCCTACCGGTCAGTCGTCATCGGCTGATGCTAACCGTCGCGCTGGCGCGGTGGTTACTGAGTGCGTCATACACTTCGACGCCATACAGTCCCGACGGCAGTAATGATACGTTGATACGCAATGGTAGGGGGCCATGGTGGTCACCCTGCAGCACGTGACGTCCGCGAACGTCGACGAGGCGCCAGGAGGTTTGCTGTGCCGGCCAGTTCGATGTTGTAACCTCAATGAACTCGTTGTGGACGTCTGAGCGGACCAATGCTGGGCGTGCATCGGTGGTTTCATCCGTGGGGACGGACGTTGGTTCATCGAGGGCATACAGGCCGGTTGCCGCCGCTACATAGACGCGGTCGGACGTCGGGTCGCAGCGGATCACCCAGACGTTGCGGATACTATCGCCGTTTTCGTTCACGCCCCACGGTACATCGGTGAAACGTTCCCAGCTTGTGCCGCCATCGGAGGAGCGGAACAACAGGCCATCGCCCTTGATCACGGTGTCCGTGTTAGGGATACGGAAGCCCCCTACGAAGATCTCGTCGCGACCATTACGTGAGCGTACATCGACCGCCCAGAGGCTGGTGTCGGGGAAGGCAATGCGGTTCCATGACGCGCCGCCGTCCGTGGTGCGCAGAAGTCCGCCGTTGCCCTTGATGTTCTGCTCGATCACAATTGTCACCACGGCATAGCCCACGGATGGGTTACCCGGCGAGAAGACGATCTTCGGGATCTCACTATCACTGCGGATGCTCAGCGCGCCGTTGTTCACGGGGACGCTGCGCCAGGTGCGACCGGAGTCGTCGGAGCGGAAGATCTGACCGCCTATTGCTCCCACGAAGAGAATGTTTGTGCTGTCATAGCGCATGGCCATTGTGCAGAGTCGACCCGTGAGCTGGCGCGAAATGGTGCTGATGCTGTCCCAACTCAAGCCGTTGTCGCTGCTTCGCCAGATGCCGTTGTAGGTCGAACCGCGTGCGGCATAGAGCAGGCCCGGACGTGTGGGGTCTTCGATGATCGCTTCGGAAATGAACCACATGCGCGCATTGTTGATCGTATCGGTCAGCACGCGCTGCCATGACGCGCCGCCATCAGACGAACGGCGAATGCCGTCGAACCAGAAGCCCCCTGCAAGGATCACACCCGTATCGGCCTGCGTCACAACGGTGGAGGTGAGATAGTTGATAACGTTCAGGTCGCCCAGCTCCACCGTGCGCCACGAAAGGCCGCGGTCATCCGAGCGGAACATCTGATTGGTCCAGTTACCCACGTACAGCTTGGTGGCGT
>CANHFG010000019.1 GCA_947459875.1 Ignavibacteria bacterium | reverse complement strand
GGAAGAAGTCCAAGCTGTACCTGCGTCTCATGCGGCAGCACATAGGTGTACGACGAGATAACGTCGATATGCTCGTAGGCATACGCACCGTAGATATCGATCACATCCCAGAGCTGTTTTCCGGCCTGAATACTGAAGCTGCGGATCGTCGCATTGGCATCGAGCTTCGACTCCGTCAGACCAATGGTGTTGGTCAGCGACGTTCCCTGATACACACCCTGCACGGACAGATCAAACCACCGCTCCGGGAAGTATTGCGACAGGCTGTGCTTAAGACCCACACCCCAGAATGAGAAGTCACCCACGTTCTCGCTGAATCGTACCGGCGGCACAAAACGCAGAAGAAGTTCAGTGCCATAGAGCGACCCGATCTCCAGCTGTGGAACCGCAGCGGTGATCGACGACATGTTCGCACCCGGAGGGAGGGTGAGCGACGTTGGAAGGGTGAGGCGCGTGATCAATGAGTCGAGAAAGGCAGCCTGGCCTGCGGCGGAGAGTGCCAGGTACTCTGGCCGCTGCCGAAGCACAGTGACAAGGTTCTCCTTGGTCGGCAACACCACACGATTATCGGGCTGGAACCCAAACAGCGAAGCTGCCCGATCCGGAATGCCGAAGTATCCGGCCGCAAGGGCATCACGCAGAAGCTCGCGCATGAACACCGATGCCAGGCCCAGAGTATCCGAGTAGAGTGGACCGATCTTGTACACACCGCCGGTGGTTGTTCCGTGCTTGACCAGTGCATCATAGAGATTTTCCCGCGCACCCAGATCAAGGCTCGGATCGAACCACTTCTGCTCCTCAGCGATGATGCCCGCCATACCGTTAACGCTGACGCGGAAGTATGGTTTATCGACCTTTTCAGGAACGTAGGCAGTTGTAAAGAAGCGGGCGTTCGACGTGGCGTTGATCGTGGTGACCATTGGCTGTACGAACGGCACGGCGTTGCTCTCGAAGACGCTCTTCATGATCGAGCGGGTAAGATCGACGGCAAGAGGTGCAGGGGGCGGCTGGTCCTGGGCACGCGCAGAAGACAGCAATGCGGCAACCCCGAGGATCAGTAGAAGATTCTTCATGGTCAGGACTTGAGACGGTTTCGGATAAAGAAGTACAGCGGAAGTGCCAGCACGGCAACAGCAACGATCTGCAGCAGTGCGAAGGTCACGGTAAAGATCAGACCCAGCACCCATTTCAGAACGATCCACAAGACGTAGCCGATGCCGAGGGCAAGGAGGATCGCGATGATGTTTCGTGCGTTCATGGTGTAAGCGTATGCAAAAGGTGGGCCAGTTGATGGGCGGCTGTTCGACGTTCGTACTTTAAAACTTCGGCTGTGTTTGGTGTGAGAATCTGCTCGCCCCTTTGCCAGCGCACAAAATAGGACTCGATGATCGAGGCCAATTCCTCAATCTCTTCCGCAGGGGCACTGTGTCCGGCCTCGGTCTGGCGCAGAAGACGATCAATGGCACTTCCTCGTGGGGCGACGGCGATCACCGGACGTCCGACGCCGAGGTACTCGTAGACCTTGCCGGGCACGATCTCCGCGCTCTCCTTTGCATCATCGACGATCAGCAGCGAGGCCTCGCTCTGCATCAGAAATCCCACACTCTGTTGATGCGTTACATAGCCGATCCTCTCGATGCAGGGGGCGAAAGCAGACGCATCGAGCATGGCGTGGACCTCGTCGCCGAACCGACCAACAAAGCGAAGGTGCACGTCAGCAGGGCCCAGTACGCCGCGCCCCTTCAGCAGATCGAGAGCCTTGAGAAACTCTTTCGGCGTGCGACGACCATACATCGAACCCGTGTAGGTGATCGTGAACCGCTGGTTACGCGCATACGCCACGTGCGGAAAGTCTGTCGCATCGTACCCGTTCGGCACGTGATGAAACTTCTCAGGCGGAAGGTGAGGATACTTTTTAATCGCATCATCAATGATGCCCGTCCAGGCACACTCCACCGCATCGGCCTCCTGAAACACCGAGCGTTCAAGTGAACGGTCTATCATGGCCGGAAGAAACCACCGGTCTGGAGTTGTCAGAAACTGCGTCCACGGATCCCGGAATCCCGCGATCCAGGGCAGACCGGTACGGCGCTTCAGTGCCCGTGCGATGAGCGCGCAGGTGTACGGGGGTGACGAGCTGTAGATGGCTTTGATGTTGTGACGTCGGATGAGCTCTTCACCCTGTTTGACGGCCGTCAACAGCCATCCAACGCGGGCATCGGGGATGAAGAATGTGGCCCTCACAAACTCGGCGAGTCGCTCCTTCCATCCGGTTCGCTGTGCGCCAGATTTGTTGACGTTGACGTCGATGGCAGCCCCCTTCCCGCCCATGAATCGTCGATAGAGCGAGTAGGGTTCGATGATCGGCACGCGCACCACCGTTACGTCGGACGGGATCTTCGACAGCAGCGACTCATCCCGTGCCGGGAAGTCACCATTCTCCACGGTCAGCACGATCGGTTGCCAGCCGGTCTCCCGCAGATAGGTCACGTGCTTGAGCACGCGCTGCACGCCCGGACCACCACCGGGTGGGAAGTGGTAGGCGATGACCAGGACGTTTTTCATGCGGGCAACTGGAGAACGAATGCCACTTCCATGGCAAGGGGCTTAACAGGCGGAAACCAGCGCCAGGAGGTGACCTCGAAGCTGGGGATGTTGCGTTGATACTTCCAGCGGAAGACCGGACGCAGAGCGAAGTAACGCTCATCGAGAATCGTCAGTCCGGCACGACGTGATGCGTCGGCTACTTTTTCGGCCGAACAGCGAATGGTGTGCAGGCGTTCAAGTTCCTCGTGATTGACCGGGTCGCCGGCATTGATGATGCGACGGAACAACGGCCACGGCAACATGTGCACGAAGGGCAGAGATCCGACGGCTGTGCCGAGCAACTGCTGATGACCGCCAAACGGCGAGGTGTACGGAGGAAACGTCACCACGACCACGCCGCCGGGTTTGAGCAGACGTGCGATGTTCTTCAGGGCAATACCTGCATCATCGAGGTGTTCGATCACATCGCGCAGCAGAACAACATCAAATGCACTCCGCCACGAGTCCGGCACATCGTCGTAGATCACGTCATGGTGCGTAAACGTGATGTCGTAACCGAGCGAGGTCCAGACAGGCCGACTCACCAGATCAAGCAGTGGTGCTTGAATATCTGTCCCAAGCGCATTCACAGCTCCACGGTCCACAAAGGCCGCCAGTACGCCCCCTTCAGCACAACCGATCTCGCACACGGCCGGATGTGCCGGCAGCGTGCCGAGTTTCAAAAGCCATGGGATGAGCGTGTGCTCCGCCAGGCGGTATTGCATGCGCACATTGCGAATGGTCCGCGGATGCAGATCCATTCCCGCTACAGCCAGCACAGGATCGGTACGGGTCATTGTGCGTCAAAAATAGCACGGGCAAGGGGCGTATCTTTGCGCCCACGCATGAAGTACTCCATTATCGTTGCGGTCTACAACCGTCCCGATGAGCTACGGGAACTGCTTGAGACGCTCACACGTCAGACGTTTCGCGACTTTGAGGTGGTGATCGTTGAGGACGGTTCGACGCTGACCTCGAAGGACGTCTGTGATGCTTTCGCTTCCCAGTTAAGGCTGTCGTACTACGTCAAACCCAACAGCGGACCAGGTCCGTCAAGGAACTACGGCTGCCGCCGGGCAACGGGAGATATCTTCATCTTTCTCGACTCGGACTGCACGGTCCCCGACGACTACCTGCAGGCGATCGACAAAGCCGTAGTGCGTGATGGTCTTGATGCCTTTGGCGGTCCTGATCGCGAGCATGCCTCCTTCACGCCCACGCAGAAGGCCATCAGTTACTCCATGACATCGTTGCTGACCACGGGAGGAATCCGCGGCGCAAAGGTGCGCGTAGGGGGCGCATTTCACCCGCGCTCGTTCAACATGGGTATCACCCGTGATGTGTTCAATGACACGGAGGGGTTCTCGGGAATGCGCTTCGGCGAGGACGTCGAGTTCAGCATTCGCATGATGTCGCGTGGTTACCGTGTTGCGCTCATCCCGGATGCATGGGTGTATCACAAGCGCCGGACGGACTTCAAGAAGTTCTTCAAGCAGGTTCACAACAGTGGCATAGCCCGCATTAACATCACTCTCCGTCATCCGCATACGCTTAAGGTAACGCACTTCTTTCCTGCCGCATTCACAACCTATCTCGTGATGTCCGTCGTTGCGGCGCTAACGCAGCCGATTGGTTCACTGGCACTGTTGCTGCCTGCGCTATACACGGTTGCGCTCCTTGTTGAGAGCTCATTCAAGTACCGTAATCCCTTGCTGGGTCTGCGTTGCGTGGTTGCTGCGTACGTGCAGCTTCTTGGATACGGCAGTGGCTTCATCCGCGGCATTATCTGGCGGATCATCCTCAACAAACCCGAGCAGGGCGCGTTCGAAAAGACCTTCTACGCGTAGGGGGCTTTTTTACAGTCGCACCTGGACCATGAACGAGAAGTTCAGGTGATAAAGCAATCCCTCTGTCGGCTCGTTTAGCGGACGCGCCGTAAGGAGTTCGCCCCTTCCTTCTTTCCACGTTGGGCGGTCGTCGCGGCCAACAAGATTCATCACGCCGTAGCCGACACTTGTGTTAAGGAATACGGGGTAGTAGATCTCACCCTCGATGCCAAAGCGTGCCATTGCGCCCATGCGGAAGGCCGAGGGTTTGCCGGTGTATTGATCCTGCGTACTGATCCATTTTCCATCAACGAAGGTCCGACCAGTATTGGTGATCGTGTTCTCGCCCACGAAGAGGAAACGTGCCTCGGCGCCCACATAGGCACGGGCAAAAGCAAGAGGAAACTCAACGAATGACCACTCGAAGCCTGTGAAGGCTGACACCAGATCGGTGCTATGGTCAACCCGGAAGTCATACCCGATTCCCTTGATGCTCTGCGTGCCCCGATACAGAAAGAGGTCGACCCCGACCGGGATCCGAAAGGTTTTCTGCTTGTCGAGATCGACATAGCCCCGCAAGCCCCATCCCACTTGAGCTCCATCAAAAGACCCACCATAAGGCCGGTCAGGGTTGCTCGTATCCGGCGAGCCGGAAAGCTGATAAACGGCGGGATTGTCGTTGGTGATCCAGTCGGTCGATAGACCGGTAGCAATGCGGAAACGGATCTGTGCCTCGACCGCCGTGGAAAGGATCGCTGACAGAACAAAGCTGACGATGAGAATCGATCGGTTCATGTGTTTGGCTCAAGCTGGGAAATGCCGTAAGAAACAACTCGACTGCGGCAATGTTACGAGAGTCTCTCTCGAATACTGAAGCGCTGTTCACTCAGATTGTTCTTCACGATGAGCTCACCGATCAGACCGATGGAGATCAGCTGCACTCCAACGATGATCATGGCGATGCCGAAAAGTAGCGAGTATGGACGCTGACTTAACGGGATGTCAAATGCCCACTTCTCGATGGCCAGGTACATGTCAACGCTGAAACCGATCAAAGCAAACAAGGTTCCAAGTGCGCCAAAGAAGTGCAGCGGGCGTTTCACATACCGAGTGGTGAACATCACCGTCAGCAGGTCCAGGTAGCCCTTCAGAAAGCGGCTCATTCCAAACTTGGACACGCCGAATTGACGCGCTCGGTGTTGAACCGGCATCTCCGTTACGCGGAATCCCTCCCAGTGTGCAAGGGCAGGAATGTAACGGTGCATCTCGCCATAGACTTGAACGGTCTTGACAACATCGCCACGATACGCTTTAAGTCCACAGTTAAAGTCATGAAGCTTCAGACCGCTCATCTTCGATGTCACGGCGTTGAAGAGTTTCGACGGAAATGTTTTATGCCACGGGTCGTACCGTTTGCGCTTCCAGCCGGAGACCAGATCGAACCCTTCCTCCAGCTTGGAGATCATTCCAGGTATCTCGTTAGGGTCATCCTGAAGATCGGCATCCATGGTGATCACGAAATCGCCCGTTGCCTCGGCAAACCCTACTGCCAGAGCAGCTGACTTTCCGTGGTTCGTACGAAAACGAATAGCCTTGAATCGCGGATTGGATGCGTTGATTCCTTGAATCACCGAGAAGGAAGAATCCGTCGATCCATCATCGATGAAGATGACCTCATAGCGACCTCGGGCTATGCGCTCCAGTACAGTCTCGAGCTGCTTCGAAAGTTCAACGAGTGACTCTTCTTCGTTCAGAAGAGGAACCACAACAGAAATCGACCCCGCGATTCTATTGTGTGCCTGCCGGTTGATATCCGGTCCGCGTCGCTCGAAACGTCGTGGCGGATGAGGTCGACGCTGTTGCTGCCCCTGCCGACGATTAGCGCCCTGGGATGACTCCTGGCGCTGTTGTTGTGGCTGAGATGATTGCGGCGTCTGACGAGGTTGCTGCTGCTGACGCGGCTCCTGCTGCTGACGCGGCTCCTGCTGTTGACGCGGAGCTGGCTGCTGGCGTGGTCGTTCGGTCTCTTCGCTCATCGTGTTCTCGGTCTTCGTTAATCAACGGCGGACGATCATACACGTCCGATAGTGACCCCTCTGATCGGAAACTGACATCGAATAGATGCCCGGACCGAACGCAGAAAGGTCTATGGTATGCTCCGACGAGTCAAGCACGGCTTCGCTGCACACCTTACCCGTCATGTCGCGCACGCTAACCGTCGAGCCCTGATCAGCCCCCTTAACGCGGACGAATCCATCGCTTGGGTTGGGGTAGACGTTCAATTGGGATGTCGACGATGCCATATCAACAGAGGAGAACTCCGTTGCATTATACCAGACAAGTACCTTGAGCTTGGTAATAGCCGAATTGGTCGTAGAGTACACAACTCCCGGGAGCAGCTTCTGTTTAATGAAGTTGTCGGGAAAGTCGGTGATAACGTCGGTGATGTATGCGCTATCAACAAACTTCGGCATCTGGCCCCACCCGATCTCCAGGCGTCCGCCGTTCCACGTCACTCCGATCTCATAAGTGATCAGTTGCTTTTCACCAATCTTCAGGGCGCGGATGTCACGAGGGCTCAGCCAGATGAAGTCAGGTGTCGGTGGTATGGAGTAGACGATGAACACTCCGGCCGGAGGAGGTAACGATGGGATCTCCTGTTCCTTAAGGACCGTGTCAACGCCGTCCGTTGCTGCCGGATGTGCCCCAACAGAAAAGTTGAACGTCGACAATCCCGTAGGAAGCACGTTTGCAAAGGACAGAGGGATCTGCACAGTCTGAGCAGACAGTGTGTATACCATCAAAAAGATGGCGATAAGCGCGGAAATGATTTTCATTGACGGACCTTCTACAACGAACAAAAAAGGGCAGCAGTTACCTGCTGCCCTTTTTGCTCCATTTCTCATGAATTAGCGGACAACGGAAACCGAGCTCGTTGTCGAAACACCGTTGACAGTTGCCTTGACAATGTAGTTGCCTTGGCTGATCACGGCTGAGTTGAACTCATAGCCATAGACGCCAGCTGTCTTGAACTCGTTGTTAGCAAGTGTCATAACAGCTTGGCCGACTGCATCGAATACCGTCACAGAAACCGTACCTGCTTCTGGAACAACCACGTTGACAAGACCCGTGCCATTGACAGGATTTGGTGTCACGTTGACGTTCAGTGAGCCGGCTTGTGCTTCTTCGCCCATAAGGCGGATGTACGGTGTACGTGCATCGGTGATCGTGATCACGTTTGGACGACCTGCGACTGCGGTTCCGAGCACGGCGCCCGAGATCGGGTTAACAACCGTGTACGTTGTACGTGGGTTGTTGATCGTCACAGTAACTGGGAATGTTACGCCTTGGATCGCAACCGTTGGATTCTTCTCGTCTTCAATGCTTGTCTGCGAAGTGAAGCGGACGTCAAAGATTCCTTGTGGTGGCGTTGGAGGCAGTTCGAACATCGACTTGCTGTCAATGATACCAGCAGGTGCAACAAACACGGTTCCAACGTTATTCGATGCATCCGCGATCGAAACTCGTGTTGAGTTCGTCTCGACTGCTTCGCGAGCAACCATCGTGTTGATAGATGCCTTTGGAGCCAGACCGAGCTTCAGATAGCCCTGACCCGTGATCTTGATCCAGTAACCCAGACCTGGTTCGATCTCCGTGACGGCCTGATAACCGCGGTTTGTTACGTAACCATAGACATCGCCGAGACGCGTAGGAAGCGTGCCAGTTCCGTACGGAAGGATCGACAGGTTCTCAATCGATGTTGGGAAGGAGAGCGAGCCTACGGTGTTCCAACCTTCGAACAAGCGTGTTGTGTAGGTCAGGTCATCGATCAGGCGAATACGTGAACCTGCGATCGTCTTGTCGACTTCGTCACTGTACTTAACGAAGTAGCCAACGCCTGGGTTCAGGTTCGTTTCGTTTGTCTGGTAGGTGTTCTGCGAGAAACGTACTGGAATATTCAGTGCGTTCTTGAAGATGTCCTTCCAGTAGCTAGACGATGGGTTAACAGGAACCGAAAGGAGGTTCCAGCCCTTATTGATGACTGGGAAACGTGCAACCTTCGGCAGCGTGTATTCGATGACAAATGACTTGATGTCAGCGTCACGGATCGTGTATGACTGGCGTGTTCCACCAAGTACTGTGCCGGCGCGCATGTTGACGTTGAAACGTGATCCATTCAGCGTGTCACGGATGAACAGCTCTGAACCTGGTGAAAACTCATCTGTGTTCCAAGCGACAACGATTGGGTAGTTCAGATCTCCACCTGCGCTGAAGCGACAGGTGTAGGCGAGTGTCGTGTCGCTGTAGATCGAACGAATATCACGTGAAGCGCTCTTTGCGCGCTGAGCAGTACCAGCCCACAGATCACCAAGACCGTTCGGCACAAGAAGCTTACCTGTGTTATCCTTAGGATAGAAGCGAGCTGCAAACTGCGTCGGGTTGATGTCTGTCGCGTATGTCGTTTCGCCAAACAGTGTGTCAATGTTGTCTGTAGCGCGGTTGCCGACACCGAAGGTCACATACGTGATCTCGTTAGGCGTGTTCGAGTTACGAACCTGGAGTGTGATACCGCGGCCGAGAAACTCCTGGCTACGCTTCCAGTTTTCATTTTCGTCGAAAACGTTCGGCTCGTACGGAGTGCGGAAGTAGATGAAGGTCACCTTGAGACGCACAGGTGCGACATCAAGAGAATTCGACTTGAACGTGAGATATCCAACGTATGTACCTGTTACCTCTTGTTCATCGCCATTCGGCAGTTCATTTGGATCGCAGATGATACGCAGGTTGAGGTCACGCTGACCGACAGTGGCATTACCCTGTGGGTCGACACCCACCGTGCTACCAAGGATACCCTTGTCCATATACTGGATGTATCCTTCGCGTACCGGGTTCGGGAACGGATTCAACTCAGTTTGTCCGCCACCACCCTTGGTAAACGACTTGAACTTCAGCCACTTGTTGTCTGACTGAACCATGATGTCATAGGCGCGTGAACCAGTAACGGCATTGATAACGTCAACATCACGAGTACCGATACCACCAGCTTGATCGTCATATGGTGTTCCGTAGTCGACTGTGATCGGATCAACAACATACCACTGTGAACCGAGCGAGCCGTTCACAGAGTCAGCCAGACGGAAAGCAGGATTGGCGACATTTGTAAAAGACAGGCGTGGAGCAACGTCAGTCACTTCGAGCCAGATCATACCGCGACGTGATGGACGAAGTGGATCGCGGATCTGGTCCACACCGAAAGCGTCAACGAAGTAGTTGTCGATACCACCGAGACCCGCATATTCATCAGGCGCAGGATCACCAGGGAATGGGATCTGCTTGCCCATGGCAAAGTCGTTGTAGTACAGAGTGTCGTTCGTGATGATAAGTGGCGTACGAGCGCTCACAGGATCGATCGCTGTGTTAGCAATCACGCGGAAGCGGAGATAAACCAACTCTGTGTAAGGACGCTGATCACAAGGCAGTGTCACATCGCCTGTCTGTGGGAGTGGCTTTGACGAAATAGCTGTGATCATCGCGCGCTTACCACGAAGACGGTTCTGAATCGGAGCAGCGATCACGCGCTGGTACGATGTATCCCGCGATACCGCTACGGAAAACTCAAAATCCTTTGCCAGGCAAGAGACCGGAGTCATCTGTGGCCCGCGAAGGGGTCCGTTCTTTTCGATTCCGATGAATTCGAGAGCTGCGCTGTCGAACTGGACCTTGAACTTGAAGCTATAGATAGGGAATGCTTCATAGATCGCAGTCGACCTCCAGCAGTTCTTCACGAACACAGGTACCAGAAGTGTGCGCTCTCCATTTGGTCCGCGGCTTGACGACCAGATGCGACCATCAGGATAAATATTGCGGTTCCAGCTTGCCCCGTCTCCCGTCAACGAGAGCGTCGGCAGCTCAGGCTTGTTCTGTGCCTGGAGCATGACGGATCCAAGTCCGATCAATGCCGCAAGGAGGGCAACGACACCAAACTTGGTACCGCCGCTCCACAGAGCATAACGACGATTCATAGTACACTCCTCAGATGAGTTGATCAGTTGATTTTTCATTTCAGAATCAGTTTGAATGCATGATCTTCATTACACGAAAGCGCAACAAAGTACATGCCAGAAGTCAAGTTGGATGTCGACATGACAACCGGATAGTTGTCTGTTTCGATCTGCTGAACTGTTTGACCAAGAAGGTCACGCAGTATCAGCTTTTTCATCCCCGAATGACCACACATGCCGTGCACTTCGTTAGAACGAAGTGAGATCGTACATGCGTCCTCATCCGTAGATGTTGAGACATTTACATTCGGTCGATCGATCGTTATTACAACAGTATCGTTCAGCGCGGGTTGGACACAACCACATGGTGTTCTGTCGATAACACTTGCACTCACATTCACTCTTCCAGACGACTCCAAGCTCCGTCGCTTTACCACAGACACGATTTCGGGTGCGTCGCGTGTTAAAGAAGAAATTGTGACTCCTACTCTTGTTGACCCTATCTCTATGTCTTCGATCGTGCACCCGATAGCATAGATGGAGTCAAATGCCATAAGTGTTGAGTCCGATTGTCTTTCAAAACTGAGAGTTAGTCTGTATTTGGCAGTCGATTCCCTGCTGAGATTCTTGAGTTTCATAGCTACCGAAGTAGAGGCATCAAGCTCCGATATCATTGCCTCTTCCTTATCAAACTCGCAACCACTGAACACACTGTTTTTGCGAACGTTGATCGCCGTAACAGAGTCTAGGCGCCGAACTGTGAACTTTCTCTTGAATTCACCATTGAAGTCTGGCTCTATCGGCAGTGTTAGTTGCCCAATCGAGTTGCATTCCCCAAGATAGTCGCCAGATACTGCGAACAGTGGAAGGCTGCCGGCGACTGACCTCGCAATGTTGAATCCATAGATTCTCATCTCATTCGGAACAACAACATTTAGTATTGGACCGTTGGACATCTGCGCAGAGAGAGTTCCCTCTTTCAGGGCAGCTGAGGGGCGAATGATCGATCGATCATAACCGATTGAAATGTCAAAGGACTCCAAGCTGTCGGAGAAGTTGATCGTGCCTAGCGAAAGGCTTATCAGCCAACTCTTCTCACCTGAACACACATCTACTACCTTTAGGGAGTTGATTCGAAGTGTGTCTTGTGCCTTGACCGTGCTGATCGTCAGTCCGACGATCAGCACGATCACTTGCACAATCATTTTCAAGAGAACGCTTCGGTTTTTATCAACGAACGACGTTGACAACCTTCACAGCTGACACGCCAGCACCTTCGATACGCACGATGTATGAACCGGCTGCCACGGCTACTCCGCCCATGTCAGTGGTATTCCATGTTGTGCTGAAAGCGCCTGCAGAAACCGTGCCGTCATGGATCGTATTTACGATCTTTCCAAACATGTCATAGACACGAACAGTTAGGTTTCCACTCGCTTGTGCGTTCACAGCAAGTGCCATTGTTGCAGTGACTGGATTTGGATAAGCCGAGACATTAGCGCCGTCATTCTCGACCATGCTAATCGTGTGATTCGGAACAGACGCTTCATTAAAGCGGATGTCGTTGAATGTCAACACATCTGATTCCTTCATCGTCACGAGAGCTACCGGTTGATTTCCATCGAATGAACCGTTGCCAGCAATAACAGCCACATCGGTTCCATTGTCGCTGGAGACGACGTTAGACTCGCCAACAACCGGCGTCACCGAAACGATATCAGAGTTGGTGCCAAACCGTACACCGAAGGCACCGTCGTGGTTACCGTTCAGATATACCGGAACCTGCACAAGACCACCGCCAACATTTGTCGGTGTACCGAAACGAACATTGTCCGCAACGTTGTCCAACGTGACCTTTCCAAAGTCAGGACCGGTCGTGTCGATGTCATAGATCCAAGGCAGATATGGCAGACGACCCGAGAGATAACGCATGATCAGCCCTGCGTCATATTCCGTTGCTTCGTAGTAAATCTGATTGAGACTGCTCACATCTGGTGCCTTGCCACCTGGACCGTATAGCCCGTCACCTTCGAACATGACACGCACAACTTGCTTGTTGGTGTTTGGACCTACGCCCTGTCCAGGGAAGAACTGCTCAATGTCGATAGTACGGCGCCAAATCACAATGTTGCTCGTGCCCGGCTGAAGCGAGTCACCCGAAAAATCTCTCTTGAGCTTCGTGAAGTAGTAACGACCGGAGTGATTGACGTCGGCCAGATAGGCTTGACGCTTCCAGATCGAATCGAGCGGACGCTTGGTCACGATTGAGCGCATGATAACGCGAGCATCGTTAGCCGTCACGCGACGATTTTGTGGAAGATCAAAGTGACGCTGGTTGATAGCACCAGATGTGTCAGCGTCGCCGTAACCCCAATCGCTAAACGTCAAATACACGATTGAACCAAAACGGATCCGAGCATCAGAGCGACCACCAGATGGCTGCCAAACCGATGTTGAATCGGTGCGCGTGTTTCCACCGACACCTGGCTGCCACACGAGACCATTCCAGAAGTCCGCGAGGAACCCTGGAAAACCGCCGTTACCCTTGATGCCGATAGTAGCACCGCGCGTGACGACCGTTGTATTTGTTGTATTCGGGTTGCCACCAACTTGACCATAAGCGAATTCAACTTCGCCCTGGTTGTTGTTTGTAGCACCGCCAATGTAGATACGAGCCTGGAAGTTTGCCACCGATGAGTTGACGGCAACAGGCGACGTATTGATGTTCAGATTCTTCCATTGCACGACGATGCAAGGACGAGCTGGCTGGATGATCTGACAGCTTTCGTCGCGGTCAAAATCAAACGCCCACGAGATCTTCGATGGCATGAAGCCACCGGCGATGTCTGCTGCAGTGCGGAAACGGTGGTCACCCCAGAATGGAGCGAGAACATTATCCGGGTAAGAGCTTGAGTTGATAAAGAGTCCAATTGGATTCTTTGCAGAAACAAGCTTTGTACGTTCGAAGGTCAAGAAACCATTGATACTAACGTACACACCTGAATACAGAGTGCCGTTGTAGTTGTAGGTCACGCCTGCCGGGAACTGGATGAAGGCGTAGCCATCGTCCAGGTCGTTGACGTTTGTTGGCGGAAGCGTAAAGTCTGCTGGGGAGATTGTCGTTGCACTCACTCCGGGGCAGTTGTCGAGATCCCGATAAGGGAATCCAACAACGAGCTGGGGCTGGCGGAACTGATTAAAGATCTGCTGAGCCACGCCCTCAACCGCACCGATCGCGAATGAACAGAGTACAATCGCCGAGGCAATTAATACCTGCTTCTTCATAGGGACTCCAAGTTATTCTTTTGTTTGTTTTCGTGTCGGTTAAGTAGGGGGCCGAACCGAAGTCCGGCCCCATGGATTGCTTTAGCGGATCACTACGACTTGCTGAGTCGCAGTATTTGTTCCGTCACTGATGCGCACTGTATATGTACCTGAAGCAAGAGCAACACCATTTGTTGTTCCGTCCCACTGCACAGAGTGCTTACCTGCCGAGTACACTTCATTGGCAACCGTCGCCACGCGTGTCCCAACTGCATCATAGATGTCAACGCCAACCTTGGCAGCTGCTGCCACGTTGAACGTGATCGTTGTCGTGCCTGCAAATGGGTTTGGAGCAACACCTGTGATAGCAAACGTTGATGCTGTCTCTTCTTCATTCACCGGCGATGTGAAGTCGTACACAATGACGAATCCTTCAATCGACGTGATGTTAATGAGAAGTGTGTCGCACTCAGAGTTCACACCATCGCGCTTCTGTACGCTTGGGATGGACTTACCGGTGCCCGTCTTCATGTTGAAGTCGAACAGCTGACCATTTGACTGGTCATCACGGATGTAGTATGAGCCTGGGTTGTTTGCATCCTTTGCAGGAATCTGATCCTTACACCATGTCAGACGAACTGGATAGTAGTTCGAGCTCTGCCCTGTTTCACCACCAGCCTGGAAGCGACCTTGATAGATCGACTGTCCTGCTGAGTTAGAGAATGGATGGATGTTGCGGACCGTGCCGTTACGCGTTGGAACAGTCCAGCGAGCGTCGAATACGTCGATGTAAGGAACTGGCGGCAGTTCATACTCGCAGTAGTTCGAATCAAGCTTACCGAACGATGTTGCCTCGTCACCGCGAGTGGCGATAGTTGAGCCCCCGACACCGAACGTAAGGTTCTGGAATGCTCCGAGGTTGTTTTCGACGCGAACCGTAGCTGAGAAGCGTGTTTCATCCGACACAGCAACTGAGTACGTCAGTGTATCCTTTGCTCCTTGACGATCTGTTACGATCACAACGATGCGAATACGACCGTCGACGATGTTGCCCTGAAGGTTGTCTGTAGAGATCGCTACACGCTGCGTGTCGGCGACTGGGCTCGAAAGCTTCTCTGGAGTGAATTTCCACGTACCAGCTGGCTCCGTCACTTCGAATGTCAGTTCTTCATTCGCAGCCTGCTTGCGACGCAGATCAACGTCGGTGACGCGGATCGTGTCTGTGTATGGCTTGCCAGCCTCAACGCAGCGAATGATTGGTGACTGAAGAAGCGTAGGATTGTGATTCTTCGCACGGATTGTCAGATCGTAGGTCTTGATGTCACGAAGACCACCGGCGTCCGTGACGAGAACCGTAATGCGGACGGTCGTATCTGGATAAGGGACATCCGTAACACGCGGCGTTCCGTACAGGATGCCCGATGTTGGATTGATCTTGAGCCAGTTCGGTGTCGTCTTGCGTGAGTCATCAAACTTGATGAAACCGGCTTCGGCAAAGTAAGGGTCGATCTGAATGCTGTCGCGAGACTCGCTAGCATAGATCAATTCGAATGCCTGTGTTTGACCAAAGTTAGGATCATAGACCTTGATGCGACGGGCGCTATCGATGAGTTGTGTGTTGTAGTCTTCGTCTTCAATGGCATCAGCAAGCGTAGCATCAAGCAGGCTTGGCTGGAAGTTCACGAAGAGACGACGTGTCAGGGTGTTGATACCACCGTGACCATCATTTACAACCACTGTCATGACCGTGTCCGTGTTGCGGTCGTCGTTGAATGGACGGCCCGGATCATAGTCGTTGATAGGCTGAAGCAGCTCGTTAGCAAGATCGCGAGCGATCCGAACTTCAAGGCGACCGCGAGTCGTGAAGTCCTGAGCAAACTGGTCAGACGAACCTGCGGCTTCATACTTGCGTAGGAAGCGTGAAGCCATCCAGCTTGGGCGTGCCTGAATGATTGTTTCAAGCGAAGTGTCAGCTGGAGTCTCACGGATCGATGTGGAGAGGAATCCATACGATGTGCGTCCATAACGGAAGTCCCATGCGCCAAGACGCTTGACAACCGCACGATTCTGATCGATTGCCGCGAGGTCCTCGAACTCATCATCCGTATTGATGTCGGCGCGGAAACGCAGCGAGTCCGTTACGTTGGCCACAAAGTGGATGTTCAGCGTGTCGTTCTGGCTTGACGTTGGGTTGTTGTACACCTCATCAAGGATGTTGTTTGGTGTCGCCTGCGGAGCTGGAACGAAACGACGTGCTACACGACTCGTCGTATTGAACATGCGGAGTGTGTCAAGGTACGTACGCGTAGCCCTGTCGTAAGCATCAGGATCTGTGGTCGTCGGATCGAGAACGATCGTTGTGTCGCCCTTCCACATACCGGCGTTAGCAAAGGCGCTTGCACCAGTTGAACGGTGATTCCACAGGAATCGCGGCATCGAGTCGACAACGTGAATGCGGAACTGATACGACACAGAGTCGAGCCAGCCGTAATTCACAGTATCCTGCTGCAGGTAACGTGCATTTGTGTTGCTTGGATCGCGTTGGGCCAGTGGAAGAGCATTGTTGTCATACTCTTCGGCGTGGAAGTACGATGGATACGTGTAGAACCAGCGGCTAATGTCTGATTCGCTCCATCCCGACTTGCGAAGCGTGTCAACAATCTCAACGCTTGGTGGGAAGTTCTTTGCAACAACTTCGACCAACTCGCCGCCTGGAACGATGTATGGGTTGATCGGACGTCCGCGGAAGAAGCGATATCCAACAGCGCTCCAACGTGGGTTGTTCGTTGTCGAACCGGCAAACACAAGCGTGTCACGAAGCCAGTACTGCAGACCTGAATTACCAGTGCGAATCGACCAGAAGTACGACAACTGCGCGTTGAAGTTTGGATCGCGAACGACACGTGGGTCGTAGAAGCGATTCACGTCAACTGCTGTAATCGAGAAGATTGAGTCACGCTCAAAGACATCGCGACCTGGGATCGGCTGATTGAGGATGTCGGCTGGATAGCTAGCTGGCTCATTGAACCAACTTCCGCGACCAGGACCACGTGATGACTGAGCAGCCGTAATTGGCGTATAGAGACGGTTCTCCGTAACAAACACGCGATTACGAAACTCTGGGTGCAGCAGTGGCGATGTTGGCAGCGTGTCGGCACAACCCGTGAAAACCGGAGGAGCCGTGTTATTGCCAATGTTAAAGGTCAAAGCGCCGTTGATTGCGTTGACAACGCCGTCTTTCCAAAGTGCGGTACGTGAAATGATCGTGATTGGGTCACCGTTGACGACTGGCAGGGCACGATAGCGCTCGCCAGCGTAGTAGGTTTCCTTGCCACCATCAGAACCAATTGTATTCGATGTCGGAAGTGTTGGACGGTTTGTCAGACGGAAGTCCGAACCGCCGAGTTCTCCGAGTGTCGACGAAGCCTCGTAACGACGGCCTGCAAGAGCAGCTGAGTCTTCCGCAATAGCGCTGCGGACGATGTTGCTCAGCAGTGTGGCTCCGGTACCATACGTCGCAAGACCTTCGTACGCGCGACGGATATTCGGATCACCGCCGTTCGATGAATCTGGAACGAAGTCAACACGAGCGCGGAAGATTGTGTCCGTGTTTGTGCGCTGCGACATGTTCACGCGGATGAAGTCACCCGTGCGTTCGTTGATCACGAAGAACACAGTCTCGTTGATAGCACGTGCATCGTTGTTCGCGATCTCGGCAGTGCCATTATAGTCGGCACGAGCTTCGAGGAACAGAGGATAGCCGATCGGATGATCACCAACAAATTCCGTCTGCACTGCAGCCACATCCGTGAAACGATCTGCATCGTACGGATTACGGGTCATGCGCTTGACATACTTGTTGAATGATGGCTGAAGCGGATCAGCATAAAGACGGAGCGTTGGCGGAATGCCGATAGCGAAATCTTCAATTGGTGACATACGGCGGCTAGAATAGTCGGCCGTCTTAATGTCAGTTCCCTTGTCGAAGATGTCATAGACACGACCTTGCATAAGGAGCGTATCTGGGATCTGCCATGAAGGGATTGGCGTGTAAGCATAACGCCATGCTGATTCGAATGGACCCTGATTTGTTGGGTTCGACGTTGTGCCGCGGACAAAGCGCATGTGCGTCTTACCGTTACCGGCGATGAAGAACGTCTCTTGCTCGCGTGCAAACGTAGAACCTGCCGACAGCGGAAGGATCGTGTTAACGTTTGCTTCCGTGCGACCCCAGTAGTTACCGCGGAGCGTGTCTACACCACCGAAACCGATACCTGTGGTGCCTGCGAGTACGCCCTTCGTGTCCTGAGCATCTGGAAGACGCACGATGAAGCGGGCGTCGTTATCATAGATGCTGTTGGCTGCAGAGCTGTACGTGTTCCATGGAAGTGGACCCGTGATCTCACCAAACAGAACCGCGCCAGCGAGATCGCTTGATGCAGGATTTTCGGCGTTGACCATTGGGCCTTCGATAGTGTCGTTCTGACGACCGATCGACGAAGTAGCCTTGTTGCCCGTTACGAGACAGCGAGCGAAAGCAAGCTTGAGATCATAGTTGTCAGAGTAGACAGCCGCGCCACTGAATGCCATGTTGTTCTGGAAACGAACACGGTCAAAGGCAAAAGTATCGACACGGACACGGATGCTGTCCAGGATGTAGATAGCACCACCAAGACCAGTACCGTTTTCACGAAGCGTCGTTCCTGGGTGTGTCACCTTGATATCACCGCGCTGGGTGGTACCAGATCCCTGACGTGCAGCGTTTGGATAGACTTCGTTGTCATAGAAACGGGTGAGCATCCGTTCATCTGCGCTTGGGCTCGATGTGCCGAATGTGAACACGTCATTGCGTGGCGTGTATCCCGTTGCCATGGCGTTTGTGTTGAACGTTAGATCGTCCATGTCCGTAACCATGAAGCGCTTGCGCGTAACGGTGTCTGGAGTGACAATCGCAACGGCACCACCGTTACCGTTCCACACCTTGTTGGCGCGAAACTCAACACCCTTGACCACGTTCAGGTCAGCGTTGATCACATAGAGACCGCCACCACCGCGAACTTCATTTACCGTAGTACCCGTTACCTGGCCAACACGGTTGTTAATGAAGTGTGCGCGGACGTAACGCAGACCACGCTCAACAACCGGAAGATTTTCAGGGACGTTCACCGTGATGGCGCCACCTGAGAAGCTAGCTGTGTTGTTGTTGAATTCTACGCCATAGTTGGCACCGTAGATCCACAGTGGTCCGGACGCGCCGCCTGCACCGTAGACATACATGTTACGTGCCGTATAGATTGCGCCCCCTTCGACCGAGGCCTTGTTGTCGCGGAACTTGATGTTGAAACCAAGATTGCGTGCTTCGATCACACCGTCAGATCCACCGATCCATGGTGAAAGATCGCGATCCGTAGTGCCGCGCTCAACGAAGATTGCTCCACCACGACCCGACTCGTTTCCGATGAAGTGTGTTGGTGGGTTATTGTCGAGATTGCCACGCACTTGGATCTGAAGAGCTCCAGTGCTTGCATAGATAGCGCCACCCTTAGAGAAGTTGCCTACCGATGCAGCGCTCGAACTGGAGAGTGTCGTGATGAAAGGAGTGACCGTGCGGTTGGTCGTATAGCGTCCGGCAAAGAACACGCGAGTGTTGTCGCCTACATATACAGCACCACCACGTGCACCACTCGTCACCTGGTTTCCAACTGGAGTAGCAGACTGACGGTTCTCAGCGTAATTGCTGGTGAACTCCATCGTGTCCTTACCCTGGAAATCATTGATGCCGATACCGATCGTCATTGGTGTACGACCACTGATGAATACAGCGCCACCAAAAGCTTCGTTGCGCTGTGATCGTGTTGTCGTTCCGAAGACTGTTGCCGCGCGGCTTGATACGTCGCCAACAATGCGAACTGATCCGACACGGATCGTGTCCACATCGGCTACGAGAGCATAGTTGCCTGTGAAGCGGGACTGACGAATGCGTCCGAGATAGACAGCAAGACGGGCGTCGTCAAGTGACTGACGGTCCGAATCGGTCAGTGTTTCTGCACCAGCGTCATGAACGTTGTCTGTGACACGCAGACCGGTGTTAATCGGTGTTGCGTTCAACTGACTTGTGAGGAATGGGTTGACAGAAGGCTGATACGTCGGCAGAGCACCAATTGTAGCTGGTGGAACCGTCGGGTACAGCTGAAGCGTCGAACCGGTAAATGCATCAACTGGCGCTTGCAGGATCTGAACAGCACCCCCGCGATAGCGAGCCATGTTGTTGCGGAAGTTACAGCCCACGATCCATGTGCGTGACGAGAATGTCGTGATCGCACCGCCCGAACCATTAGACTGACTCAGAAGCGTTTGGTTGGCTGTTTCTGCCTGGGCTGCTGTGAATGCCTGACCAGCATTGTTTGTCAGATACACCGGACGGTTATCAACCGTCGTGTCCTTGCGGAAATTGACAAAGTCAACATCACGGAAGAAAGCGGCACGGGCACCAGGGAGCACGACGATGTGACCCCATTCACGCGAGAAGTTGTTCACGCGATCTGATGTAAAGGTGATGCGTGCTGGGTTCACGTTTACGGTCCGTCCTGAGACGCGGAACCAAGGGTTCAGACGAATTGCTGAAATCACGGCTCCGAGATCAAGTCGGGCTGCCCGATACATGATCGCCTGAGCTGGCGTGATATTCTGCAGGTTCGCGTTCGTACCAAGGTTAACGCGGAAAATCAGACCGTGCTTGGCAGGGTTGATCGTTGGTTCGGTCTCAATCGTTGAGGTTACGACACCTGGAGCACCGAAGTAGCTGAGGTCGTCGTAGCCCGTATACGGTGGGACCAATGGATTCACTGCCGTTGGGTTGTACGTGGCTGATGCACGTCCATCGGCAATGATGCGACCGCCGGTCGAGTCAATCAGACGACCGTTCGGAAGAAACTCAACTCGTGTGCCCGGCTCAATGATAAGAGTACCGCCAATGGTGTAGGAACCACTGATACGGTACGTCGTATCGCGTACAAAAATCCGTACGCCTCCGGGTGGAAGACTACCGCGAACCTCAACGAATGGCTGCGCCAATGCGGGCACAATGTTGAAAATCGCGGTTAACGCGAGCAGCAAGCTGCCCAAACGAAACCAACGTTGCATACAACCTCCAGTTGTAAAAACCTTATTCTTTAGCTCTTTTTTCACGTGTTTGGACTCTTTCGGTTGAAAAAGTGGCAAAATGCCTCGAATCGCTAATCAATTGCCGTGCCAAGACGCGCCAACCCCGACTTTGCGGAGGCGGCAACTTCTGACATTTCGAATTTCTTAACGACCAAACGATACAGTTCCTGGGCTTTTGCTGTGTTCTTTGATTCTTCGTAACAGACCGCCGCATTGTACGTCAGTCGATCTTCAAGGCCGGTTTTGTCAGCCAACGTAGCAGCTTCTTCATAAAGAGCTGCTGCTTCCGAGAAGTTTTTCTGCATCTCTCGAACGGCCGCAAGTCCTTGCTTGGCGCCAACTTGGATCAGTTGCGACGACGACCCGGCAGCGCGGCCGAACTGTGCTTCAGCTTCCGATGCCTTGCCGAGGTTTACATAAGCGTTGCCGGCCATCAGCGCGGCCTGCTGTCCCGCCGGCGTGCCATCATACTCCTCGCTGATTGCCACGAGCCCCTTGACGGCCTCATTGCCCATCGGTGGTATGCCCTTGCCGGTCAGCGCCTGTTCGTACGCACCCATGTCGTATGTCATACGAACCCGTGACAGGTGCGTAAGACCTTCAACATTGAGTTCCTGCTGTTGAGAGTCGTAGTAGAAGTATCCACCGATAACCAAGGCCAGAACCGCCACTACACCAACAATGGTCTGCCAGCGGTTGGTGACAAAGTCGACGGCATTCTGCGCAGAACCTGCCGACGAATCGGATGTTCCGGAAGTACTGTAACTCTCGTGTGGCAAGCCTGTGCTCATGCACCCCTCAAGCGTTCTACAAAGAAGCGATCATCCCAACTTGGGCTTCGCAAAACAGACGGTCTGCACCACAGGACAACGGACCTACGCACGTGGCGCGGTCCGAGCCCAGTGAAACAGACTTGCAAATATACCGATGTTGGCCTATCTGACCAACAAGAAATATGAACAGGAACTTTGCGGTTAAGCCTTGGACATCTGTATAGTTACAGACGATATCCACAGCCCGACCCGGGTCGTTTTCAACAGCCCTGTAGTGGCTATCAGAACCTCATGGTTGTGCGCACCGCCTCGGCGATGTCCGAAACGCTCAGAAGGATCGCCTGCTCAAGACTCTTGGCAAAGCCTACCGGGGTGTCCTTGGACCCGACACGTGCAACCGGGGCGTCAAGGTACCGGAAAAGCTCCTCGCCGATAGCGGAGGCGATCTCGCCGCCAAAGCCACCGGTCTTCTTGTCCTCGTGGGCTACAACACACCGCCCCGTGCGGCGGACATGCTGGAAGACCATTTCCTTGTCCCAAGGGGCCAGTGACCGCAGATCAATCACCTCCACGTCGATACCCTCGGCTGAAAGCTGCTCAGCAGCCTGCAGACTCCAATGCACGGCAGAGCCGTACGTCACGATCGTAAGGTGGGTTCCGGCCCGGCGGACCTTTGCCTTGCCGAATGGGATAATGAAGTCCTCACTCGGCATCGGTGCCGACGTCGGTCGATAGTTGTAGAGAAACTTCGGCTCGAGAAACATCGTGGTGCCGCGCGAACGGATGGCATTTCGCATCAGACCCACAGCGTCATCGGCGAAGGAAGGGCAGACAACGCGCAAACCAGGCAGGGTCGTGAACGTACCCTCAAGATTCTGCGAGTGGTACAGACCGCCCTGAATGTAGCCTCCCGAGGCGAGACGGATCACCACAGCCGGTGCAAACTGACCCTTCGTACGCCAGTAGTCGTGCGTACACTCGATCAACTGCTCCATGGCTGGCCAGAAGTAATCGGCAAACTCAGCCCCCTCCACCACAACACGAATGTCGTCGCGGTAGCGAGTCATGCCATTGGCCGTCCCGACAATGAAGTCCTCGGCGATCGGAGCATTAAAGACCCGATCGTTCCCAAACTCGTCCAGCATGCCCTTGCAGACATTAAAAATGCCCTGCTTTTTGAAGGAGGCAACATCCTGACCGAACAGAAACGTCGCCGGATTACGCCGAAACTCCTCGTGCATAGCACTGACGATGCCCTCACGGAAGGTTACGACCGGAGCGTCTGGCGAAGGGGTATACTTCGCTTCAGTTTCGTCGTGGTACCCGACGACCGGGTCGGGAATCACGAAATCAGTGTACGAGGCCGGATCAGGGTCGGCAAGGGGCTCTATGGCATCCGCAGCCGCGAAAATGGCGTTCTTGTTCACATCCTCGATCGCCAGCAGCTCTTCTTCCGTTGCAATGTCGTTGGCAATCAGCGTGGCACGCATGCGCGGAAGAGGGTCGCGGTCCTTCATGGCCTGAAGTTCCTCGGGCTCGCGGTAGAGCTCGTGGTTGTCCGAGTTGGAATGCGAACCGATGCGGTCACAGTCGGCATGGACCATCACCGGACCCTTGCCACTCAGGGCATAGTCGCGCGCCTCTTCCATGGCCCGGAACGAGTCCATGGGGTTGCGCCCGTCACAGTAGATGATCTTCAGATTCGTAAAGCCGCTGAAGTTCTCCGCCACCACGGGGTTAGCGGTCTGCTCACGCACCGGCACACTGATGCCGTACTTGTTGTTCTGGATCACAAAGACGATCGGAAGCTTCTCACGATCAGCGCCGTTCACGGCCTCGTAGTAATAGCCTTCTGAGGTTGTGCTCTCGCCCGTTGAACAATACACCACTTCGTCACCCTTGAACTTCCGGATCGACCGGGCCGTGCCGACGGCCTGCTGGGAATGGTTGCCCGTGCACGAAGATGAGTTCTGAAGGTTGATCGAGATCTTGGCAAAGTGGTTGCTCATATGGCGTCCACCACCGGCAACATCAACGTCCTTCGAAAGACCGTTGGCGATGATCTCCTCAACGGTCACGCCGGCGGCAAGCGAGGTCAGCATGTCTCGATAGTACGGAAAGAGGAAATCCTTACCCGGACGGAACACCTTGCCCAGTGCCAGCTGTATACCGTCATGTCCGGCGAATGGGGCATGGTACGACCAGCCCTTGGCCATCTTGAGGTAGTTGGCAGCCTTCTCGTCCAGTCGGCGCCCCAGGTGCTGCGTACGATACCAGTCGACAAGGGTCTCCTTAGAAAAACCCTTGATGTCGAACAGGTCCTTTCGTACCGGTGCCGCACCGTTAGCAGAAGCCCCCTTCTTTGCAGGAGTGGCTGCGGTGGTTGACTTTTTCGACGGTGGTGATGCCTTTGTCGTCTTCGCCATATCAATTCATCCTTGTGTGTTCTTCTGTCATTACTTGGAACCGGTCTTACGCACAGGCGTGAGCCAGCCATAAGGATCCTCGCCGTTGACGGTGATCCGGTGAAACGCTTGTTGCAATGCACGTGTGACGTTGCCAACCTTGCCACGGCCCACCGCGATGCGGTCGACAGACTTGACAGGGGTGATCTCGACGGCTGTTCCGGTAAGAAACATCTCGTCACAGCTGTAGAGCATTGCCCGTGGGATGTTCTGTTCTCGTACGGTCACTCCCAACTCCTCAGCCAGCGCGATCACCGTGTCACGCGTGATGCCGGGGAGCAGCGAACTGGCCGCCGGTGGCGTGATCAATTCGTTGTTCACAACCACGAAGACATTCTCTCCCGAGCCTTCGGAAATGTTCCCGTATGCGTCAAGACAAATGCCTTCAGCATAGCCATTCTCTACGGCCTCCATCTTTACGAGCTGCGAATTCATATAGTTCCCGCCCGCCTTGGCCATTGATGGCATAGAGTTCGGCGAGATCCTGTCCCACGAGGAGATGCATACGTCCACACCATTCGAAGCCGCATCGTCACCAAGGTATGCACCCCACTCCCAGGCGGCGATGTACACCTCCACCGGACAGCGCAGGCCGTATACACCCATGTCGCCGAAACCCCTTAGTGCAAAGGGGCGGATGTAGCACTGACGCAGTTTGTTCCGGCGGACAAGATCAACGGCTGCCTCGGAAAGCTCGTCAACCGAAAAGGGCAGCTGTGTGCGGTACACCTTGAGCGATTGGTGCAGACGACGCATGTGGTCATGGAGCCTGAAGATCGCCGTGCCCTGCTCGGTCTCGTAACAGCGAATACCCTCGAACCACGAAGAGCCATAATGCACCACATGCGAGAGCACGTGAATGGAAGCCTTCTCGAACGGAACAAAGCTCCCGTTCTTCCAGATCGTCTTCGTTGGTGTGATTGGCATACTGTGTCTCCGACGAGTTCGTGTCAGGGGGCTGTGGCCGATTCCAATGCATCCTTCATCAACTGCGTGACCATTGACGGATTGGCCGTTCCGCCGGAGGCCTTGAGTACCTGACCAACAAAGAAACCAAGAAGGTTGGTCTTACCCGACTTATACTTCTGAACGTTGTCCGGATTGACGCGGACCACTTCGTCGACCAGCGCCGAAAGGGCAGCAGGATCCGAAACCTGCTTGAGTCCACGCTCTTCCACCACCTCTTGAGCCGTGCGACCACTTGCGAGCATATCCGGGAAGATCTCTTTTGCGGTCTTGCTACTGATCGTTCCGTCGGTGATCACATCGATCAGCGAGGAGAGCTGACGTGACGTCAGGCCGACTTCGGAGATCGCACACTTGCGCTCGCTCATAATGCGCAGGATCTCGGTCATGATCCAGTTGCTCACGAGCTTGAATGCGTCCGGCGTGCCGCTTGCAAGACTCCCGCATGCGTCTTCATAGTAAACGGCAACGTCCTGCTCGTCAACCAGAATAGCCGCATCATACTCCGGCAGGTGATACTGGGCCATGAAGCGCCTCTTCTTGGCCAGCGATAGCTCGGGGATCGACGCACGGAGCTCTTCAAGACGGTCGTGGTCAACCACTACCGGACCCAGATCAGGCTCCGGAAAATAACGGTAGTCGTGGGCCTGCTCCTTGGTGCGCATCACCTTGGTCTTCTGCGCACCGGCATCCCACATTCGGGTCTGCTGCACAACCTGCTCGCCCCCTTCCAAAAGGGCGATCTGGTCGTTGATCTCGAATTCGATTGCCTTCTCGACGTTGCGGAACGAGTTGAGGTTCTTCACCTCTCGCTTTGTCCCGAAGACCGCCGCTCCGCGACGTCGCACCGAGATGTTGGCATCGCAGCGCATACTTCCTTCCTCGAGATTCCCATCACAGATGCCGAGATAGATCAGGATCTGCCGCATCTGCTGGAGATACTGATAGGCCTCCTGCGGCGTACGGATGTCCGGCTCGCTGACGATCTCGATCAGGGGAACGCCGGCACGGTTGAGGTCGACAAGCGTATCGATATCAAGATCATGGATGCTCTTTCCCGAGTCTTCTTCCATGTGGATACGCGTTATGCCAATGGGTTTTGTACCCTGCTCAGTCTCGATCTCAACATATCCATCGTGGCAGATCGGGTCCGCATACTGTGTGATCTGGTAACCCTTCGGCAGATCCGCATAGTAGTAGTTCTTGCGCGAAAACGTCGACACACGCCGTATCTGGCAGTTGGTTGCAAGCCCCATGCGTACGGCAAAAGACACCAGGTTCTCGTTCAGGACGGGTAGAACCCCCGGGTGACCGAGGCAGATCGGGCAGACGTTAACGTTTGGCTGGGCCCCGAAGGTGGTCGAACAACTGCAAAAGGCCTTCGCCGCCGTCGTCAGCTGCGCGTGAACCTCGAGGCCAATCACGGCCTCATAGGCGCTGTTTTGAGATGGTGCGGCGGTGTCCAAAGGACCACAAAACTACGGAAAATCGGCTCCCAAGGGGGCGCTTTCCGCCTCTGTTACCCAAAGACAAGGCTGCCCAGGTCTATGTTCCCCCCGCAGAGCACAATGCCGATCCTGCGACCCCGCGCCAGATCAGGTCGTTCCAACAATACGCCAATGCTCACACCGGCGCTGGGTTCGATAACGACTTTTAGTCGAGACATGACGAGGAGCGTCCCGCTGCGAATACTCTCCTCGGAGGCGGTCTCGATCTCCACACCCATGGAGCGGAGCTGCGCAAAGGTCCTCTCACTCAGCCCCGTGCGCAGACCATCCGCAATGGTCATGCGGTCGGCAGGGGGCTGAAGCACCCCTGTCCGGAGTGATTCCCTCGCATCGTCTGCGATCGCTGGTTCGGCACCAACGATCAACGCTCCGGGCTGCAGAGCCCGCACGGCCGTGGCCACACCACCCATCAGCCCACCGCCACCGACAGGCGCCATGACGAGGTCCAGACGCTCGACCTGTTCGCAAAGCTCAAGTCCTGCGGTTCCCTGACCGGCCATAATGCGGTCATCGTCAGACGGAGGCACTACGTGCGCCCCCGTCCGCTGGGCAACTTCTTCCATGGTGCGAAGCCGCGACTCCAGTGTGGGCTTGCAAAAGATGATCTCCGCACCATAGCCCCGCACCGCGGCAGCCTTGACGGCCGGTGCCGTATCGGGCATGATGATGGTGCAGGCAATCCCACGAAGCCCGGCCGCATAGGCAAGAGCCTGCGCATGGTTACCGCTGGAGTGCGTGATCACACCGCGGCGGGCGGTATTGTCGTCGAGCTGCATGACGGCGTTGACCGCCCCACGCGCCTTAAATGCGCCTACCTTCTGCAGATTTTCACACTTAAAGAAGATCTCAGCACCGAACATCGCATTGATCGTGCGCGATGTCATGATCGGTGTGTGGTGGATGTGCGGTGCTATGCGCTCTGCCGCCTGCAGGATGTCTTGGATTCCGATCACAGCTTGCTACATGTTTCGCCGGTACTGACCGCCGACGTCATAGAGAGCACGGGTCATCTGACCGAGTGAGCAGATCTTGGCCGCTTCCATGAGCGCTTCGAAGATGTTTCCGTTGCGCACAGCCGTCCGTCGAAGAACGTCCAGGGCTACCCCGGCATCATCCCCGCCGCGCAGTTTCACGGAGTTAACGTTGGAAATCTGCTGCTCTTTCTCGTCGGTCGTCGAGCGGATCACTTCGTCTGGGATCACCGTTGGCGATCCCTTTGAACTGAGAAATGTGTTGACGCCGATGATCGGATACTGTCCGGTATGTTTCAAGGTCTCGTAGTACAGTGACTCTTCCTGGATCTTGTTGCGCTGGTACATGTTCTCCATCGCCCCAAGCACACCACCACGATCGGAGATCCGACGGAATTCTGCCTGCACGGCCTCTTCGACAAGATCCGTCAACTCCTCGATGATGAATGAGCCTTGGATCGGATTTTCATTCTTGGTCAGCCCCAGTTCACGATTGATGATGAGCTGAATGGCAACGGCACGACGCACACTCTCCTCCGTTGGCGTCGTTATCGCCTCGTCGTACGCGTTGGTATGGAGCGAATTACAATTGTCATAGATCGCATACAGCGCCTGCAGGGTCGTGCGAATGTCGTTGAAGTCGATCTCTTGTGCATGCAGTGAACGTCCGGACGTCTGAATGTGATACTTCAGCATCTGTGAACGCTCGTTTCCACCGTACACGTTCTTCATGGCCTTGGCCCAGATGCGTCGTGCAACCCGTCCAATCACGCTGTACTCAGGGTCTACGCCGTTTGAGAAAAAGAAGGAAAGGTTCGGAGCAAAATCATCAATGTTCATGCCCCGTGACAGGTAATACTCTACGTACGTGAACCCGTTGGCAAGCGTGAACGCCAGCTGCGTTATCGGATTGGCACCTGCTTCGGCGATATGATAGCCCGAGATCGAAACAGAGTAGAAGTTGCGAACGCTCTCACGAATGAAGTACTCCTGCACGTCGCCCATCATGCGAAGGGCAAACTCCGTCGAGAAGATGCAGGTGTTCTGCGCCTGGTCTTCTTTCAGGATGTCCGCCTGCACAGTTCCGCGCACGCTGGTAAGCGCACGCTGACGGCACTGCTCATACACATCCGCCGGAAGAACCTTATCACCAGTGATGCCCAGAAGCATCAGACCAAGACCATCACTGCCCTCCGGCAGCTCGGTTGATCCGTCGCCGTGACGGTAGGTGGGACGGGTAAGCCCCCTGCCTGCGAAGTGCGCATCGATCGTAGCATTGACCTGCTGCTCAAGTCCGTTCTCGCGGATGTACTTCTCACACTCCTGATCGATGGCGGCATTCATGAAGAACGCCAGCAGCATCGGTGCCGGACCGTTGATCGTCATGGAAACGGATGTGGAGGGGGCACACAGGTCAAAACCGGAGTAGAGCTTCTTGGCATCATCCAGCGAGGCGATGCTCACGCCCGAGTTGCCGATCTTGCCATAGATATCAGGCCGGTGATCAGGGTCCTCGCCATAGAGCGTCACACTATCGAAGGCCGTCGATAGGCGCGCCGCCGGCATGTTCTTCGATAGGTAGTGAAACCGTCGGTTCGTTCGCTCCGGTCCACCCTCGCCGGCAAACATCCGGGTAGGATCTTCATTCGTGCGCTTAAACGGATAGACGCCTGCCGTGTAGGGAAACTCACCGGGTACGTTTTCCTGCATGCACCAGCGGACGATCTCACCCCAGTCTTTGAACTGTGGAAGAGCGATCTTGGGAATGCGCGTGTGTGAGAGCGATTCGGTGAAGTTCTCAACCTTGATCTCGCGGCCGCGCACCCTGTAGGTGTAGAACTCGCCGCGGTAAAGGGCTTTCTTCTCCTCCCAGGAAGTCAAGAGCTGGCGCACCTCCGCGTCGAGCTGTGCCTCGAGGTCCTTAGCGGTCTGACGCAGCGCGTCGATCGCCAGACGCCGGATCTCTTCCTGCGTCAGCTCGCCCCCTATCACTGTGGTCTTTTCGATATCCATGAGATCACTTTACGTGTGTTACGGATTGAAGAGAGATCTTCGAAAGAAGTCCGCCCGCCCAGAGGGTGCGCACTTCGCCGGCATTCACCCGGACGTCCGAGGGCGGCAGAACGATGGTCTTTGTTCCTGCCCGATACCCGATGACGGTGTAGATGCCGGGAGTAAGAGCAAGAAACTGTTCCTGACTACCGGGAGTGGCGCTGAACTCCCGAAACTCCAGACTTCGGAATTGTTCCGGGATAGTCTCGGTCGTGTCCTGCCTCAGGGCGATATCGATGGTTGGCGCATCGGGACAGAGATTGCCCATACGGATGTATGCCTTCGACACGTTGGGAGCACGTTCGGGCTCGCTCAGTTCAAGTCCAACGATATTGGGTGGTACCAGCGTACCGGTCACAAACATGGTTTTGCGGCTTCGCAGTGTGGCGACCGTGCGGACATTGTCGACAAGGGGCGTGCCATTCGTGAGGATCTCCAATGCATGTGTGCCGAGATCCAGCTCGAGGTATCCCGACGCGTTGGGAAATGGTAGTTGTGACATCGACGGGATGATCTTCCCGTCGATCTTCACATCGATCGATCGAATTCCCGTAACGGCATTGACAACCTGAAAACTGCCAACATCGGGCGGGATAAGAAGGTCAACGGCAGCACTCTGGTCGTTGTCGGAATACAGTCGCGCCGTGAAAACCCACGCATCACCCGTATTGAGAGTGCCTGTCAGGAACAGCGTATACGAAGCCCCCTGAACAAAGGTCACACCTCGCGTTGCCGCGTCATAAGGGATCTGCCACTCACGAACAACTCGTATCTGCCGCTCTCCGGGGTCGACCGGTATCCAGTTCGAAACCGTGCGCAGCGGAAGGTCAGTAATGGAGAATGCCCGGTTCTGGTCAACATACACGCTGAGCTCGCCGAGCGTCCACGTTCCGGCATCCGTGGCATTGATCACACGAAGCCGGGCCTTTCCCGGGGCCGGACTTCCGGTATCGCGCACGACCACAACCGAATCGGTATAGCGCGTTGGCTCAAACGCTGACGTTCCCGGAAAGACAATCACCGAGCTTGGCACGGCCGCCGGGAATGCGGCACGGGTAGAGGCGTAGGGCTGACTACCCTGGCCGCCATCCACCACCACGTCCACCAGCTCGGCCGAGGCGTCGATCTGACGTATCGTGCTGCGCGTTCCGCCCGGCACGGCCGCGTCGAGCGGCACGCCGGCGACGTTCAGTCGCGCGGACTTGGATGGAGCCATTCCGTTGTACAGGCGAACAGTTGTCTTCTGTGGCGTGGGGGCAGTTGGCTCGCTCTCACCGCAGGAGACCAGAACGAGGGCCGCGATGGCGGCAATGCACGTACGGATCAGTACCATCATCGACCCCTACGCTCCTGCGTATGCAGGTCTTCCAACTGCTCGATCGTGCCGTTGACCTGCCAGAGTCGACGCGCGATCTCTGACTGCTTTTCAACCCGGGCATCGTAGCGCTTGTTTTCCTCGACGAGTTCGGCCAGGTAGCGTGTTCTGTCGGGTGGGATGATGTAGATCTTCTCGCTCATTTCATCGCTGACCGAGTAGGATGACTCCCAGTCGAGCGCGCAGCGCTGCTTGAGCGCGTCCACGATCGACCGGTACAGCGTGTTCGTTCCGGGGTCGTTGAACTGTGAGGCGATCGTCCCGTGCACGGGCATGTTCTCAAGGGGCTCACCGAATCGCTGACGGCTGCGCTGGTATTGTTTGCGTACATCGCGCAGGGCATCCAGAGCTCCGCGTTTGTCGAACTTATTCAAGGCGATCAGGTCCGCATAGTCGATCATATCGATCTTCTCGAGCTGCGTAGCGGCGCCGAATTCCGGCGTCATGACGTACATCGATACGTCACAGACTTCCGTGATCTGGCTGTCGCTCTGACCGATGCCGGCCGTTTCGACGATGATCAGGTCGTACTCGGCATACGAAAGAATGCGGATCGCGTCGGCCACGTGGGGATTGAGAGCAACATTGGCCTCGCGCGTGGCAAACGAACGCATATACACGCGCTGGTTGCTCACCGCATTCATCCGAATCCTGTCTCCGAGCAGGGCACCGCCTGTCTTGCGCTTTGATGGGTCAACACTGACAACCGCTATCGAGCGGTCTGGCTGGTCGAGCAGAAAGCGCCGTACGATCTCGTCCGTAAGCGAGGACTTTCCGGCTCCACCGGTTCCCGTAATGCCAAGGACCGGACGCCGCACGGCATCGGCGGCAAAGCCGATAAGGTCGTGCTGACCTCGCTCGGCACACGAGATCGCCTGGGCTATCGCCCTCGGATCACGCATCCGGACGCGCTCAGCCAGGTGCTCAGGGTCGTCGATCGGGGGTATAAAGTCGGACTTGGCAACAAGGTCGTTGATCATCCCCTGAAGCCCCATCGCCCTGCCATCATCGGGTGAATACACCCGTGTGATGCCGGCTGCATGGAGTTCTTCGATCTCGCTCGGTAGGATCGTCCCACCCCCTCCGGCAAAGATCCGGATGTGGCTTGCCCCCTGCTCGTCGAGCAGACGTCGCATGTAGGTGAGGTATTCGACATGACCGCCCTGGTAGGACGTCATGGCAATGGCCTGGGCGTCCTCCTGGACCGCGCAGTCAACGACTTCGCGAACCGATCGGTTGTGTCCAAGGTGTATAACCTCGCATCCGGTCGACTGGATAATGCGGCGCATGACGTTGATAGCAGCGTCGTGTCCGTCGAAAAGTGACGCCGCGGTAACAACGCGAACCATGGTCGAGGGCGAGTAGGGGGCTGGGGATTGCATCCGAATTGACTCGAGATGGGTGTGGACAACGTCGCAAAACTACACAGGATATAGGCTTTAAGTGGTCGGGGACGTCGCACCGCAACGGTATTCGGATGAATCGTCCGCATATTGCCATGGTCGATCAGGTCCTTTTCCCGCCACGTCCTGCTTAAGCGAATCATGACTAAAAACATAGGCACAACCGACAAAGTTCTGCGTCTTTCGATCGCCGGCGCCTGCGTCATAGCGATCGCTACCGGAACGGTGTCCGGCATCCTGGCCCTGGTTCTGGGCATTGCGGCGGTTGCCCTGACGGGGACGGCGCTGTTCTCCTTCTGCGGACTGTACTCCATCCTGGGTATTACCACCTGCAAGACCTCCCAGTAAGAAGTCAGCCGTGAACGCCGAGCTCATCATGCTGGGTGGGGCCGAGGAGATCGGCGCCAACTGCTGCTACCTCGAGCTCGATGGTACGGGTGTGCTGATCGACGCCGGTCTGCATCCTCGTGACCGAACCGTGCGGGCCTTTCCGGACGTGGATGCGCTGGGAGACCGGCCAACGGACGTTCTGGTGGTCACTCACGCCCACACGGACCATATCGGAGGCGTACCGTATGTGATGCGCCGGCTTCCGCACCTTCGTCCCGTTATGACGCACGCCACGCGCGACCTGAGTCACATCGTCCTGCACAATGGTGCACGACTCCT